>JAGBMX010000142.1 GCA_017634675.1 Selenomonadaceae bacterium
GGCTATAAACATCTATTGCCATTACAAAACCATTCGACATAGGAACTGGGGGTGCAAAGTCCTCGACGAGGGGGTGCAAATGCACACCCTTCTCTTTTTGCCGAAGCCTTGTCCCGTGCGACTTTGCGGCGATACTCGCTTAACGATAGGCAGGGGGGTGCAAGGGGGTTCATCGTTAAGAGGGTTTAGGGGGTGCATCGTTAAATTGTATCACTTTGATTGGTAAAGGGGAAATTCTACTCACGATTTTATCGAGCCTTAGCCAAGAGGAGGCGCGGAGCATTTCGGAGAACGTGACTTGGGGACTGAGAAAATTACTTATTAATCATCATCTCTTTAATGAGCAATCGGAATTTCTCTAATGTGAGATTTCGGTTGCTTTTTTTTCGCCAAATGAAGTGTACCGGAATGTTTCTGTATTTTTCCGGGATTTCGTATTGCTCCAGAGCCTGCCCGCCAGCAAAACATCCTACCACAGAAGCCGGAAAAAGAGATACGCCCAATCCGGCGCTGATACTGGCAAGGAGTGCTCCAAGTGAACGAAATTCAACGATTCGGTTGGGAAGGATATTTTTTTCGACCAGTAAGCTCTCCAATGTTTGCCGATAACTGCACCCCGTAGGCAGCACGAGCAAGGGCATGGACAGTAAGTGTTCCATGTCGCGAGGCTCATGTTCGGCCGGACGAGCGAGAAGAACAAGTTTCTCATGGAAAACCGTAGTATGCTCCAGGGTCGGATGGAGAACGCCGCCAGCCACGAAGGCACCGTCCAGTTCATAATCGCAAACCTTCTGGGCAGCTGTGCGCGAAACATAGGTTTCTACTGTCATTTGCACGGAAGGCTCCGCAAAGTGGAACTTTGTCAAAATATTCGGTAGAAATGTGATAGCCGCAGATTCCATCGCGCCTATATGAAGGCTGGAAGATATATTATCTCCCTCCGCAATGCTCGACCTTGCTTCCGAGGTCAAACAGAGGATTTTATCGGCGTATTCTAAAAGAACCGCGCCTTTTTCGGTCAGGGTCACTCCTTGCTTAGTCCTGTGGAACAACTCTGCACCGAGTTCTGTTTCCAACTGTTTGATCTTGGTGGACAAATTAGACTGTGCATAACCAAGTTTCTGTGATGCGCCCAAGAAACTGCCCTCGGCAGCTATGACCGAAAAAAATTTCAAGACTTGCAAATCCATCTTGACAATCATCATCTCCTAATATATTATTTACATATATCAATCTATATGGTAATTATATCATAAGTAGAAAGGGCTGTAAAGAGGTGTTTCCTAAGATTGTCGGTCATAGTTTCTCTGATGCCGTCGGGCATCGAAGCAAGGTGGCATGGGGGATGGCTTGTGTCATCTTGTCGGCGGTGCTTTTCGGCTGGATGCCGTTTCTGGCGAAGATTTCCTATTCCTACGGAGGCAATGCGTATATGGCATCGTTTGGAAGATTTCTGTTTGGTGCGTTGCTGTCTGCTCTTGTCTTGAAGATTCGGCGGCAGCCCCTTGTCCTCAATACATCAGGAACGAGCTGGACCATCTTCCTGCTGTCGGTGTTTTACGCAGCGACTCCTTTGTTTCTTTACAAATCCTACCTATACATTGGTTCCGGCCTGGCAACGGCGCTCCATTTTGCCTATCCTGTTTTTGTCCTGCTTCTTATGGGGCTTTTGTTCCATGAGTCCTTTACATGGCAGGGAATGGGCAGCATGGTGCTCTGTGTCATAGGAATTTTTCTGCTTAGTGATATAGGCTTTGGTGCGAGCATTTTCGGGATGACAGTGGCGGTTTTGTCCGGCCTTCTCTATGCTGTATACATCGTGATACTTGGAAGAAGTGCCTTACTTAGGGAATCGGTTTTTGCACTCACTTTTTGGATCTGCTTGCTTGCATCGATAGAGCTTGCCCTTGCCGCCATAATTACCGGAAATTTCCAGTGTCATTTGCCGTGGCAGGCATGGATGGCGGATTTCTGCCTTGGCTTGTTTTCTACTGTGATGGCGTTGCCACTGTTTCAACGAGGAGTTATGCTCTGCGGAGAAGTCAAAGCCTCGCTTTTGAGTACATTTGAGCCGGTCACGGGCGTTTTGGTTGGCGTTTCCGTTTTTGGAGAAATTATGACAATACAGAGCGCTGTGGGGATTATGCTGATTCTTTGTGCAACGGCAGTGCTGTCTGTTCCGGCAGCAAAAAAACGTGATCTGTGAAATGAATGGGAGGAATGGATATGCGTTATCAGTATGCAACGGTTAAAGGCACAAGAATTTTCTACAGGGAATGCGGTTCCATTCGGATGGTTTTTGTTATTTGATAAGGAGGACATATGGGAGAGCGTTTTTTCGTGGCAAGCTGTGTTTTTACAGAAGGCGAGCCGGAACTCAGCCGCAAGGTACAGGCGTATGTGAGGGACAGGTTTTCTTTGCCGATCATTCGTTGCTGTGTAGCAAAGTACAAGGTGCAGGAATTTGAAGAACGGATGCCGGAATGGTATCGGGACGAATGGCAATCCGTCAAGCATTATGAGGATTTCCCGGCAGGCAGTACGATGGTTTCCATTTGCCATAACTGTTCGGCGATTTTTGAGGAGCGTCATCCCGAAATTCAGCGGCAGTCCATTTGGGAATTGATGTTGGAAGATAACAGTTTCCCCTATCCCACCTATCACGGTGAGAGCATGACCGTGCAGGATTGCTGGCGTTCCAAAGAAAACCGTGCCGAACAGGATGCCGTGCGCGAACTTATGCGGCGTATGAACATCAATATTGTCGAACTGGCTGAAAACCATGAGCACACCAAGTTTTGCGGTTATTCTCTCTACCAACCGCAGCCGCCGCGCAACGCCAAACTTGCACCTAAACGTTTCGTAGAGGGAGCGAAGGGGTTATTTAAAGAGCATACCGAAGAAGAAAAGAAGCATTTAATGGAAGAACATTGCTCGCAAATTTCCACGGATAAAGTTGTCGCTTATTGTCACTACTGTATTCGCGGCTTAAATTTGGGCGGCAAGCAAGGGATTCATCTCGCAAGGCTTTTGTTTGAGCCTGAAAGTGTGTGATTTTGGGGTGAGGTGGTTTTGCATTCATCTCGGTTTTCCTATTTCGGAAGAAAAAGGTTGAATTTTTATGAAGGAAAAATGCAAAACGCTCCGTTGTTCTGTGGAATCCCGGTATCAATCTTTTGTATCAGCTTAGGAAAATTGCACAAACCACAAGATGTAGTATTATTCCACATTATCCGTTCACTAAATATACGGATATTATACATCATATCCGTCCTGTTTTCCAGCTTTTGTTACTGATTTGTTACTTTGTTCCGTGACCGTTGCACAGTTCTTGACAAGTAAAAATGTCCCACGGATAGCCAATATTGGTCTGACAAAGCTGGACGTTTACGCCAAGGCAAAAAAGCACTCACTCTCCTCAAAAGAGAATGAGTGCTTCTTGTTATTTCTTTGATTCAAAGTCATCGCGAGTGATGGTGTAGTAACGCAGAACCCGCAGAATATCCTCATCCGATGTCAGGGATTCTATATTGCTGAAGTCATTGGCACCTATAATTTTCTCTAATTGCTGTTTCTTTGCCGGGGATATATTAGATACCCTTCTAAATTCTTCCCACCATTCCGGTTCCAAACCATTCCTCTTATAGTAGAAACGGTAGATTATCATAGCCTCTGGCATATACATTCGTTCCCAGAAACCTTCATCGTCCTTGCCAAATGCCTCTTCAAAGAAAGATTTCCCTCTGCCTATCTTACCCTTTGTGGAATTCAATATAGCTTGAACAGAGCGGATAAATTTTCTATTCCAATGCTCTCCCAAATAAGTTCTGTCCCTAAAATACTTAGGGTCTTGAATGGGATGGTACTTCATGGGGAATGAATATATGCTAATCCCCAATTCATCACAAAGGTCTACATTCTTTTTCATCCTGTAATACAACTCGATGGGCTCGTCCTGAAAGTTGTATAAAAGATAGTTCGATAAATGAGTAATCCCATGTTCAGCAGCCAGCCTCACCGATTTCTCGTAGACATCCCGCAGTTTCCAGTGGTCGAAAGCTATACGGAGAGGACGAATCGGTATCTCTGCCAGTTTCTTTATGTTTTCCTCATTGATGAGCCTTGAATCAATACCCTGATTAAAGTCTACATATCTAGCCTTAGGTTTATTTTTGTATATCTTCTCGAATTTAGGTGCGAAGAAATCATCAACTGCTAATATATTCTCTACGGTCATGGTGTGAATATCGTCCAGTTCATTATAACTCAAGACATATATGATTTCTTTTTTCTCAGTAATATCAGCAGTTTTCTTCAGCAATAAGTCATATTTAGGAACTACACAAAATGAGCATTTATTGATACACCATCTTGTCATGTAGCCAAAGTACGAATCGTGTATGGGATACACATAATCAATATCTTCAAGTATAGAGTAATCTAAAGGAAGTTCATCTATTAAAATGCCTTAATTCAAGTTTTTTCTTCGCCAGAAGAAAAAACTACATACGCCAGCATTTCAACAAGACGTCCGAGAGGCGGAAGATTTAAACTCCCGCCTTTCTTCCGATATAGACCCCCACCTAAGAGGTGGGGGACATCTAGTCTTGTTATAAATGCAAATTTAATTTTAAATGTTCAACATATCCATTTGGATAAAGAAACTCTTTGCTTTCCTTATCAAATTTAGGGTTAGAGATATGAATAATACGATGGTGATTAGGACAAACAATTAAAAGATTATTAGCATCGTTGTTCAAACTTTTTACGAAATAGTCTATATGATGACATTCAGCTACCTTAACGCTATAAAAACTGCCAACTTTTTCGCCGCATATTTGACAACGAAAACTATATAGCTCTTTTAAATACTCTCCGATTCCCCTGTTGACTCTTCTTATCTTGCTTAAATGGTATTTTTCTACAATTTGAGCCTGTGAATCAGTTAAAGTTGACACATCAAGGAGATTTTCTATTAAATTTTCATCCCGTTCTTTTTGGGGAATGTTTACTTCATAGTTGAATATAGGTTCGATATAAAATGTATTCTTTATATCAGTAGTGTAAAACGCAATGGATTCTTGTTCTTCATTTGGAATTTTAATCAGACGCTTATCTCGTTTAAACTTTCTCATTTCACTGAGTGTAGCATATGATTTATTAAAAAATACCTTGACTTTTTTCGCAAATGTTCCATTTGGGGCATAGTTTATCTGCCATATGTCCTTATGATCAGGATATTTGGTTTTATCAAAATTTACACTCGATAACGTAGCTATATGGGATTCATTATCAAAGATAATAGTTATTTTCCGTTTTTCGCCATGTTTCAACTGACCATTTTCAAGGTTTAATGAGATAGTAACTTGCATATCAACTGGGATAGCAAAACCTCTGTTAAGTAATGACCAATCTACAATTTTTGTTAAAATAAACTTTCCATCCATATAATTATACCGTAATTTATACCACTTGACGTGCAGCTATTTCTATAATATTGGTTCTTTCAGATGACTGTGCAGAACAGTTTTTAATTACGTAAGAGCATTTCTTTGAACGAAATTGCACCGCACCAAACTCTGAAACGGTTTGGTAGTCAGCCCCAGGTCTTCGTATTCCTTCAAGACAGTTTTCCGTTTATCGTCCTTGTTCTCAAAATCATTCAGCTCGTCAATCGGCTGTCATTCCCATAGCATACAGGATTGGCTTCTTTCAGCAAGAAGGCTGACAGCATATCAATCAGGTCAGTATTCACCCCATGCTTGACCTCGTTTTCCTGTATGAGCTTTTCTATTTTGATAATCCCATCGAAAACGTTCCGAGTATATTTGCTGTCCCTTATACGCAGGTACCATACACAAAACGAAACACCTTCCCCTGATATTTTCGATTCATAGCAATACGCTGGAGTACGCTCATTCTTCCGTAATCCTGCTATTATGCTTGAATTAGTGCCTCCGCCCTTCACATAGCATTTGGTCGGGTTGAATGATTTTGAAACGCCTATTACATACTGGTAATAATGCTTCATCCTAGCCTCGGACAAGTTCATGTTATGGTTTTCAACAGCCTTATATTCCAGAGAGCCATCCTTTAATAGGATACACATTCTTCCCAAATGACATATCATCGACTTTGTATGTATGCCTTGACCCGTCCAAAAAATACTTGAACATTGATTCTTGGGAAGCCCATTTCTTTACGGCAGTAGTCAGGTCTTTGGGTTTGGTGAAATTCTCAGTTTCTCCGTACTCTTTCCAGTTTACTTCTTGGTCTGCATCGTACTCTATGACAGAGTTGTTCGCTGTATCGTAGCAGAACTTATGCGACTGATACCTTTTGCCATGTAATTTTTTTGTTGCTTGTTCAAGCGTATCCATTATGCCATTCATAAAGGCACCCTCCCTGATTTCTGAGAAATTGTGACCCTCTGGCTTATATTGCATTTTTTCGTATTGATTGCAGGGCCATGTAGTAGGGAATTCTTTCTGCATACTGCTTTGTTAGTCAACTCAGGTAAGAATTGGCGTATAGCCTTGCGTTTGCTGGGGTCTCAAAGTGCGGCTTAACAAAATTGAAAGTGGGGCATAGTTCTTGGAAACGCACGTCCAAGATAGATGATATTAGTTCTTAACTAGGCTCGGCCTTGGAACATACTGGCTTGGCAGCAAGAAATCCCATTATTTTAGCAGTTTCAGACGCGGGGTTAGTTCCAAGATTTGATTGCTTCATTTTTGCAACATACCACTTATTTTAACATATTTCTAGGAAATATAGGGTTTCCCTTCAATAAAAACAAAAAAGCTGTTAAAAAACTTCGACTCTGAAAGTAGGTACAAAAATAGCCCCCAACGCTGGGGCGTACATAGGCTTCATGAAATTTAATAAATCCGGGCTCGGAATGTTTTGACAATATCGAAATGACTTCCGCTTCCATCGTTAAATGTCCGCTGTACACGAACAACAAAAAGCCCCTCCCGAAATAGGGAGAAGGCTAATTTTGTAATTTATGGCTTAATTTAATGACATTGGCCTGTACGGCGGTTTTTTATTATGAAAAAAAGATGTAAAATCCTTGACAGGAATTTAGTATTCGGCTAAAATAAATAAAGAGAATGTCAGGCAAGCGGCTTATGAACGCCCTCAGGATTGGGGGTGATGCTTATGGATCAGACGTTTCTGATTTTAGCGATGATTTACCTAATAATTGTCGCAAGCAAGAAATAACCCGCTTCCGGCCAGCCACCGAAAGATTACGGTTTTTACTTTAATCCATTAAGGGGGCGAAGCCGCCGCCTTTCATTCTCTTCTTTTATTGACTTTATTATATCCCATCGACAAAAATTTTGCAATAAAAAATACTTCAAAAAGCGTATTATGAAAAAAAGATGTAAAATCCTTGACAGGAATTTATTATTCGGCTAAAATAAATAAAGGAAAGAATGTAAGGCTAAGCGGCTTAACCCCTCAGAAATGAGGTGAGGCTTATGGATCAGATAATCTTGATTCTTATCATGATTTACTTAATAACCATAGCTAATAAAGATTGAAGCCGTGAGTGCCCCCACTGACGACTTCCTAGGGAGTTCAACGAGGGAGAGCCGCGCCAAACGTTCTTTCCTCTTTTATTTATTTTATTATATCCCATCGACAAAAATTTTGCAATAAAAAATCCTTCAAAAAAACTTCAAATTTTCAATGGCCGCAATGCGTTTTATCAAGGATTCGCATTCCTGTTCGGCGGCGAATATTTCTTCTTGACGCTCTAATATTAAATTCCCCGGCAAAAGGTATGAACTTCTTTTATCCGATGGGTTTGCTTCTCTTTTTACATAGCCTTTTTTTTCGAGCTGCTGAACGGAACGAGTGACCAAAGCCTTATCCACCACCATTCTCTTGGTGATGGAGTCGCCCGTAATGCGGGGATTGTTCAGTATAATGATTAAAACCCGCATTAAAAAAGGAGAAAGACCGAAGTCCTCTCCTTTTTCGGCCAATAACTTATCCGTTTTGCGAGCCAGAAAATGAATTTGCTCAAGCATTTAATAAAACCTCGCTGATAAAACCTTCCCGCACGCCGCCTTCCCTGTAATATACTTCTTCGACCCCAAAAGAGGAAAGAATAGCCGCGAGCATGGAAAATCCCGTCATAAGAATGGGAACCCTATCGGCGACTTCTTTTAACAACAGAACTTTATCAACGTCGGTTAAATTTTTGTCAAACCGCCGCAACAAACTGCGAATATCGCCAACAGTCATGGGAAGGTTTATCGTTTCCTTCAATTTATTGCCTTCCAAGGCGGAAAGCAAAATTTTTGCGCCCTTAGCGGCGCCGCCCAAAGTCAGAGCGGATTTTGCCGTAACATTAATATTGGCGTTACTAAGCGCGTCAATCGTTTCCCTGCTTATCGCCTCCAACACGGAAGAAGCCGGAAAAAATTCTGCGTCGTATTTTTTAGAGAGCGACACAGCGCCTATTGGAAGACTTTTCTCCATCAAAATTATGCCGTTTGAGAAGGACACAATTTCTGTAGACCCGCCGCCTATATCGACAAGAACGCCGGTTTTAACGGGCGATGTTCTGGTAACGCCGATAAAGGCAAGCTCAGCCTCTTCTTTGCCGGATAAAATTCTGACGGAAAATCCCGTTTCCTTTCTTATTCTGACAACAATATCGTCCCTGTTTTCCGCCATACGAAACGCCGCGGTGGCAAAGGCGGAAATATTTTCGATTTTGAAAGCGTCTAAAAACGCGCGAAACTGGCGCAATACCGAAAGGAGGGCTAAAACGCCCTCCTCAGCCATTACGTTATTTTTTAAATAACCCGCAAGCCCCAAGGCGAACTTTTTCTTTGTAAGAAGATTACATTCTCCCTTTTCTTCCTCATAAACAGCCAGCCTCAAGGTATGGGAGCCAATGTCTACAATCGCAAAAATCATCTTTTGAGTCCATGACCGGTTATAGCCACAATAACCCTGTAATTATCGGGTTTACCGCCCTTGAAGTACTCAAGCGCCCCCGCCATGCCGGCGGCTGCGGTGGTTTCAACGTAAATTCCCCTGCCGCCCAAGTGTTTCTTAGCCTTCAAGATATCCGTATCGTCAACCATGACCACGTCGCCTTCGGACTCCTTCAAAGCCTCTTTGATCCACTCAATGCGCCTCGGCTCCTCAATCCTAATGGCGCTCGCTACGGTAGTCTTTTTCTGAGCGGCGGGCAGTCCGTAATATTCCTCATATACGGGTGCGCATTTCCTGCTCTGCACCGCCACCAAATGAGGAAGTCTGCCTATCTCCTTAAAGCCTTCGTAAAGCCCGATAAGCATAGTGCCGTTACCCACAGGCATAAACACGTATTCAGGCACATCGTTCCCTAATTGCGCGTAAATCTCGTGAGCCATGGACTTCATGCCCTCCATAAAGAGGGGATTATACACATGAGAAGCGTAATAAGCGTCGCCTAAGTTCATCTTTGCCGCAGCGCAAGCCCTCATTCTGCCGTTTGGCACCTTAACAAACTTAGCGCCGTAAGCCTCCATCTGGTCAAGCTTCTCTTTAGAGGTATCGTCAGGCACATAAACCGTGCAATCCATTTTCGCCGCCGTAGCATAAGCCGCCACAGCCGCGCCTGCATTGCCGGAAGAATCCAAAGCTATCTTCTTTATACCTCTGTTGTAAAGCTCGTTTATCATATAATATGCGCCGCGATCCTTAAAAGATCCGGTAGGCTGCAAGCTTTCCATCTTTAAAAGATAATCCTGATTATTCGTCCTAAAGTCAAGGAGCGGCGTTATACCTTCGCCGATAGACACACTTTTCTTAAACTCGTCGGCCTCGTCCGTCTTCAATCTGAACATACCGCCGCACTCGCACATATAATCGTGTCCCGCCACGTCATACAATTTACCGCATTTCTCACAATAAAACCGCATGTCTGCTCCTCCTTCTTTAGTTGGGGCTTCGCCCCAAACCCCACAAGGGACGCCGCCCCTTGACCCTGCCAAAGGGCAGCGCCCTTTGGAATCCCGATTAAATGTATATATATTTCGATAATTTCCCTTTCAATTTAATTTCTACAAATAAGAGAGTTTTCCTTGTTTTTTTGTAAATATTTTACGTTTAATTACTATTTGCGAGTAATACCACACAGTGATACTAAAGGCGAATTAGTGCCGTTCATGGTCGACCCCTCCACCGCTTTGCGGTCCCCCTCCCCTTTCAGGGGAGGCATTAGAGGGGCAACTTTCCCCTTAAATATACAAAACTAACAATCAGAGAGCCTCTCCTGAAAGGAGAGGTGCCCGAAGGGCGGAGAGGTCGACCATGAAGAGCACTATTTTTCTTTTTTTACTACCCGTGAATAGTAACAAATAAATTTCTCACCCATATTTTATTTTTCTTGTTGCATTACAAAAATTAATCTGTTATACTACAACATAGAAAAAATGTAAAGGGGATTTTCTTATGATAACCGAAGATAAAGTTCTAAAGCCGGATATGGTAGATAGGGACAAGCGACCCAGGCTTTTTGAGATGCTGTCGATTGTTAAGGATAAAGCTTATGTCTTGTCAAGAGAAATCTTGTCAGATCTGCCCGGAGACGAGAAGCTCATTGTTGTCTTAATTGGCGAAAACAATTTCCTTTTAATTGAAGACACCCCCAAAAACGGCGGCGACGACGAGGTTTACCGCGCAATCTTAGTGGACGAAACCGCAAAAGATATTTTGGCAAGCATTATTTCTCCCGTCAAAATCCGCAAGGAATCCCCGGGCAGGCCAAGAATATATACCGACGACACGGCTCGCGAACTTTTCGTCGCAAACTTCTTCGACAACGTTTCAATAAAAAAACTCTCATTTAAAAAGAACATGAGCCCAACCACCATACAAAAACTTTTGAACGAATACAGAATGAACATCGCGGAAGCTATAATAGCAGGAGAAGATATAACAGTAATTAAAAACGATGACAAAGAAAGTAAGCTAAAAATCATCGAATGGGCTATCTCAAAAAAAAGGGGCGACGAACGCCGCCGCTTCGAACAGTTCTACTTCAATCTTTCCAAATAGAAACAGAAAAGGCGACAGTACAAACTGCCGCCTTTTTTCATTACATATATCTTCTCGCCAATCCCTCTAAACCCTCGTCTTTAGTGGGCTGACCTATTGCGTTAAATTTCCATTCGCCGTTATGCCTGTATATCTCGCCAAATACCAACGCCGTCATGGCATCGTACTTTTCCGACAAATTAAATTTGCAGAACTCCTTGCCCTTATCGTCTACTATCCGTATAAAAGCGTTGGCTATCATCCCGAAATGTTGCTTTCTCTCCGCCGCTTTATAAATATTTACCACAAAAACTATCTTATCATATTTTTGCGGCACCTTGGACAAATCTACGATAACCTGCTCATCATCGCCGTCCCCGTCGCCGGTCAGGTTATCACCCATGTGTCTTACCGAGCCCGAACTATGCGCGAGATTTCCAAAATACACAATATCCTCTGACCCCATGAGCTTGCCGCCTTGAAGCATAAAAACCGAAGCGTCGCAATCAATATCGGCGCCGCCTCCTCCAAACATGGACGAGAAAAATCCTCCCGACTTCTTCTCTTCAGCCGGATCCCATCCAAGCCCGACACATACCCGTCCCAGCGCTTCTCCGCTATCCTTCTTTAAATTTACCTTCTGCCCTTTTTGTAAATTAACCGCCATCTTTTTTCCTCCTTTTGTTGGGGCGCTGCCCCAGCGGTCAGCGTCAGCCAATCGCACTTCACCTACGGCTCGCGCTCTTGGGACGCTTTCGCATGGGAAGCATTAACGACGCTAAAGCGTCGATGCTTCTCCAAAACCCCACAAGGGGCGCCGCCCCTTGACCCCGCCAAAGGGCATTGCCCTCTGGACTCCAGGTTTCGCTTTTTGTTAGTAATTCTAACAAAAAGACACAAAACCAATTATTAAAGTTTTTTCTTTTTCTTTTCTTTGCTTCTTTCTTTTCTTTTTCTTTTTTACAAAAAAGAAAAAGAAAAGAAAGAAGAAACTTCCCCCTAATGAGATTTCTTCTTAAAACGGCCGCCTACGATGTCGTTGACGGGGTAGATGGTGATAAAGGCGTTTTCGTCTATGTCAAGAACGATTTCCTTTAGTTTATCGACTTCAAGGCGGGTGACGACGGAGTATAATATTTTCTTTTCGTCGCCCGTGTAGCCGCCTTCGCCGTGAAGGAGGGTAACGCCTTTTTTAAGTTTGGAGTTAAGTTCTTTAGTGACCTCGTCGTGAAGGTTGGTGACAATCATAACGGCATAAGACTCGTCAAGGCCTTTGATAACGACGTCAATCATCTTTGCAATAACGAAGTAGGCTACAAGAGAATACATGGCGTAATCTCTGCCGAAGAGAAAACCCGCGCCGGAGAGTATAAAGAGATTGATAAACATAACAATCTCACCCACCGAAAAGACCGTTTTCTTATCGGCAATGATTGCAACGATTTCAGAGCCGTCTAAAGAGCCGCCCGCGCGTATTATAAGCCCCACTCCTGCCCCGTCTACGATACCGCCGAAAACAGCCGCCAAAAACGGGTCTTCGGTAAACAAGAACCTTCCTTCCAACATATCTGTCCAAAAAGACAGAAAACAAATAGCGATAAACGTAGCTATCGCAAAGTTTTTGCCGATTATCTTATAACCCAAAATAACAAATGGAATGTTTAAGACTATCATATAAAATTCAAAGGGCAAATCGCTGACAGCGTCGCCCATAATTGAAAGCCCCACCACGCCGCCGTCTATGACGTGGTTAGGCACCAAGAACCACTCAAGCCCTATAGCCGCTATTATGGATCCTATAAATATGGTCAGATACTTCTTAAACAAAAACGCTATCGTCTTAGACCTAAGTATCCTCGCTCTCGAAAACTTCGACGTCATCCAATCCTCCCGTCGGGGCTTCGCCCCTAGCTCCCATTTTATTGGTTTTAGAATAATTCTATCATGTTGCGCCTAAACCAGTTATTAAAGTTTTTTCTTTTTCTTTTCTTTGCTTCTTTCTTTTCTTTTTCTTTTTTACAAAAAAGAAAAAGAAAAGAAAGAAGGAACTAACTTCTATAAGATAAATTAAACTTTAAAGGTAAAAAATCCTGCAAGAGATAAATTTTTATTGTACTTTTTCGAAAAAAGATGTAGAATAAGGGGAAAAAGAGGGAAAAGGCGGTGACGATGTGTCAGAGGTATATTCTCCGATGACCGGCAATGTTTTGCCTTTAACTGAAGTACCGGATCCCGTATTTTCGGAAAAGCTGTCGGGGGATGGGGTAGCGGTGATGCTTGATTCGCCTTTGGTGGTAGCGCCGGTGACCGGAGAGATTTCGGTATTTTTCGAAACGAAGCACGCATTTATGCTAACTGCTGAAGACGATACGCAAGTTCTCACTCATATTGGGCTTGATTCCATTGTAATGGAGGGCGTAGGCATAACGGCATTTAAAAAACGCGGTGACTTCGTAAAGGCGGGAGAGCCGATTTTAGAGATTGATTTACCTTTTTTCAAGCGCCGTATGATAAATTTGTTAAGTCCCGTGCTGATAGTGAATTACGACAGACTAAAGACCTTGGAATATGTGAATATGAATGATTCCGTAACAGCCGGTAAAGATTTATTGTTACGCTACTCTTTGTAAAGATAAATAAAAATTATATTGACAAAGCATTTTATGGTGTGTTATACTGATTTAGTCACGGAGAGTTGTCCGAGTGGTTGAAGGAGCACGACTGGAAATCGTGTGTGCGCTATCACGTACCGAGAGTTCGAATCTCTCACTCTCCGCCATTTTTAATTCTTATGCCGAAGTGGCGGAATTGGCAGACGCAGCAGACTCAAAATCTGCCGTTGGCAACAACGTGCCGGTTCGACCCCGGCCTTCGGCACCATACGAAAATTGCGACTGCGGTCGAATATATCAAAAAACGTCCCGAAAGCGAAAGTAAGTTGTTCGCTTTCGGGACGTTTTTTTGCGAGATTTTTATTTTTTCTTTTCGTTGTCATGCCACTCTGATTTTTAAAGAACATTTTGATTTCAGAGTGTAGACTTATTATTGTTACTTCCAATTTCAAGGGACACTCCCCCCTACCCCCCTCTAAGAGGGGGGCTTGGTTTGAGGAAATATTGAAATTTTTTGGCTCAAAAGTCGCAATCCGAGTGCCTCCCTCCTA
>JAGBMX010000143.1 GCA_017634675.1 Selenomonadaceae bacterium
AAAAGAAAGAAGCAAAGAAAAGAAAAAGAGAAAGAAAGAACTTTAATAATTGGTGCTGTGAAGAACACGAAACTTGCGGCGAACGCACCCGGGAGTCCAGAGGGCAATGCCCTTTGGCGGGGTGCAGGGGCGGCGCCCCGACAAAATTAAACGTTAAATCTAAAATTAACGATGTCGCCGTCTTGCATTATATAATCTTTGCCTTCTAAGCGGACTCGACCTTTTTCCCTTGCGGCGGCTACCGAGCCTGCGGACATTAAGTCGTCGTAGCTTACGATTTCGGCTCTTATAAAGCCTTTTTCAAAGTCGGTGTGGATTTTGCCGGCGGCCTTTGGCGCCGTAGTGTTCTTCTTTATCGTCCAAGCTCTTGATTCGTCGGGCCCCGCCGTTAAGAAAGTCATAAGCCCCAACAGCGAGAATGCCGCGCGGATAAGCTTGTCTAAGCCGGATTCCTTTAAACCAAGCTCCGCCAAAAACTCCTTCGCTTCCGCTTCGTCAAGTTCCGCTATCTCAGACTCCACCTTTGCGGAAATGATAACGGTCTCGCTGCCTTCGGATTCGGCGAATTTTTCGACTTCCGCCGTATATTTGTTGCCCGTTGCAGCCTCGTCCTCGGAAACGTTTGCTATGTATAAAGCGGGTTTCTTCGTCAAAAGGTTCATGGAAGAGAGCAAAATTTCCTCGTCTTCGCTAAGTTCCACGCTCCTTGCCGCTTTGCCCTCGTCAAGGGCGGCCTTTATCTTCTTTAAAAGGGCGTCCTCCTGCTTAGCTTCTTTACTTCCGGACTTCAAAAGCCTTTCAAGTTTTGAGAGCCTTTTATCCACAACTTCCAAATCCGCTAGACACAGCTCCGTGTTTATTATGGAAATATCCCTTAAGGGATCCACCGAGCCTTCCACATGGGTCACGTTGGAATCTTCAAAACATCTTACCACATGCGCCACAGCATCGGCTTCCCTGATATGCCCCAAGAACTGATTCCCAAGCCCTTCGCCTTTTGACGCGCCCTTCACCAGTCCCGCTATATCCGAAAATGTCACCGTCGCGGGTATAGTCTTTTTTGACGAATACATCTTTGTAAGCTCGTCAAGCCTTGGATCTTTTACCGCAACAACGCCGGTGTTCGGCTCTATGGTGCAAAAGGGATAATTGGCCGCCTCCGCCCCCGCTTTCGTTATAGCGTTAAAAAGCGTGCTCTTTCCTACGTTCGGCAGTCCCACTATCCCTACAGCTAAATTACTCATCTTTTCATCTCTTTTTCTATTGTTGGGGCGCTGCCCCAAACCCCGGCAGGGCACTGCCCTGCACCCGCCAAAGGGCATTCGCCCTCTGGACTCCCGGGTTCTCTTTTTGTTAGTTTTTATTCGTACAACGGGTATTTTTTACAGAGCGTTGCCACTCTCTCTTTCGCTTCGGCTTGTTTATCCCTGTTTTCAACGTCGTTAAGGACGAGGGCTATAATTTCGCCCACTTCCTTCATATCTTCCCTGTTAAAGCCGCGGCTGGTAAGAGCGGGAGTACCTAAGCGCAAGCCGCTTGTTACGAAGGGGGAAAGTTTTTCGTAAGGAATGGTATTTTTGTTTGCGGTGATATTGACCGCGTCAAGAGCGTTTTGAGCGATTTTGCCCGTAATTTTCTTGTTGGTGAGGTCGACTAACATAAGATGGTTGTCGGTACCGCCCGAAACAAGTCTGAAACCTTGATTTAAGAGGGTTTCCGCAAGCGCGGCTGCGTTCATTACCACATCTTTGGCGTATACCGCAAATTCGGGTTTCAACGCCTCGCCTAAAGCCACGGCCTTTGCCGCTATAACGTGCATTAAAGGACCGCCTTGGATTCCGGGGAATACCGCTTTATTAAACCTTGCGCCGAACTCCGGATCCCTGGTCAAAATCATACCGCCCCTAGGACCTCTCAGGGTTTTATGAGTAGTTGTTGTCACAACGTCCGCGTAGGGCATCGGCGACGGATGCATTCCCGTTGCCACCAGTCCCGCAATATGAGCCATATCTACCATTAAATACGCGCCCACTTTTTTCGCTATTTCGGATAACCTCGGGAAGTTTATGATTCTGGGATACGCAGAAGCTCCCGCTACTATTAAGCGGGGCTTTGTTTCTACGGCTTGTTTTTCCAGAGCGTCGTAATCTATTTGCTCCGTTTCCTTATCCACGCCGTATGAAACGAAATTGTAATATTTGCCGGAAATGTTTACCGGGCTGCCGTGGGTCAAGTGTCCCCCGTCGTTTAAGTTCATGCCGAGCACCGTATCGCCCGGTTCAAGCAGGGCAAAATACACGGCGGTATTGGCCTGTGCGCCGGAATGTGGCTGCACGTTTGCAAATCCTGCGCCGAAAAGTTTTTTCGCCCTTTCTATGGCAAGGGTTTCAGCCATATCCACAAATTCGCAGCCGCCGTAATAGCGTTTGCCGGGATAGCCTTCGGCGTACTTGTTGGTAAGAACGCTGCCCTGCGCCTCCATTACCGCTTTTGACACTATATTCTCGGAAGCAATGAGTTCAAGCTTATTTTGCTGTCGATGCAGCTCCTTTTCTATACAGTCGTAGATTTCCTCGTCCGATTGTTTCAAACTCGCTAAATTAACCATAAAATCCTCCCGTTATATTTGGGTTTTCGGAAAATCAAACAAAATAATCGAATAATTTTCCCTAAAGTGCTTTTCGACACAAATTTAAAATATCCTTTAAATTTTTTAATTTTTGCAGGAAAATTATATTTGAAAAACAATAATACTATGTTGTATAATCGAAAACAGCAAATTAAGCAGGATTTGATGTCAAAGTACGTCATTAGAGTTTCTTTTTTCACCAAACCCGTTGTTAAAGTTTTTTCTCTTTTTCTTTTGTTACTTTTCTTTTTCTCTTTTTTTCAAAAAAGAGAAAAAGAAAAGTAAGAACTTGGACAAAAATAAAAATTTTACATTAGGAGAATAAAATATGCCGATAAAAAAAAGTTACGTTATAATATTCATTTTCTTTTTACTGATGTTTGCCTTGAACAGTTTGATGCCCTTATACAGGGACGACTACTTGGCGGGGCTTTTGTGGGGCACTAACGAGAGGATCCGCGATTTTCACGATGCGATACTTTCCCTTCTATTATATTATGAAATCCACGGCGGTCGCGTCGTAAGTTTTTTCATACAATTTATCGCCATGCTTCACGACAAGTTTTATTTTAACCTCTTAAACGCCGTTATGTTTCCCGCTATGGTTGCGCTTCTCGTCATGCACGCCAAACGGACGACCAAGGTGTTTGACGATTATAAGCTTATTTTTGCTTCCGGCGCTTTTATGTGGCTGGGTCTCAGCCACTTCGGGGAAGTTGTGATCTGGCTGTGCGGCTCCGTCGTGTATCTTTGGACGGGAGTGTTTGCCGCCTTATTCCTTTTGCCTTATAATTTGGCGTTAAAGGGCGAATTTTTCAAGTACCGGGCGATAAACGCCAGCGTAATGTTCGTGTTGGGAGCTATCGCCGCTTGCTCCGTGGAAAACCTTACGGTTACAACCTCGCTTATCGCCGTCGCCGTTTGCGTTTACCTCGCTAAACGGAAAAAATGCGAGTTTTACCTTGTCGCCGGCGCCTTGGGGTCGGTATTAAGCAGTTTAATCATGCTCTTTGCGCCAGGAAACTTCGTTCGCATAGAAGTCGATGAGGACAGAGGCTTCTTGTTCCATGTGTTAAACCTGATTCCCGCGTATTTGGAAATGATTTTGTATTTAGTCCCGGTACTCCTTCTTTTGACGATAGTGTACCGCCTGCTGAAACAAGATTTGGCGCAGAGGTTGAACATCCCTAAGGTTGATTTTAAAACGACTAAAAAAAGTCATTTTATTTTAATAGGATTAGCGATAATAACTTTAATAAGTTATGTCAGCAATCAGTTTATGGCGGTCTTGCTTTATAAAGCGATTACTCTGATAGTTCTGACTCCGTTGGGACTTACGGACGACAATACGCTCAGTCACTTGGAAAACACCTGTTTGGGCGCAGAAGAAGCTTTTATTTACATCTTCGCGGTAGCTTTCGTATATCTTAAATCGGTCGAAAGTTTAAACGTAACAAAGGCGGCTTCACACTACCCCGAGATTTCCCTTAAAGACGTTTTATCAAATTACCCCGAGGCAAAGTTCGCCGCCGCAATGTTCGGACTTTCCTTTTTTAACAATCTCGTTATGATAGGCGCTCCGTCGTTTCCGGGTCGCGCCTTGTTTTCTTCAAGCTGTATCTTTATTATAGGCGCCATTTCAATTCTTACCGCAAAACCCGTATATGAGAAAATATTAAATCTGCCCGAAGGCAGAATTCTAAGACGGGGCGGCGCCGTACTTACAACGGTTATAGCAATTCTCACCCTTCTTGTTATGGCTGAAATTCACATCGAGGACGCCAAAAGGGTGGCTATAATAAAAGAGCAGCTTCAAGAGGGCAAAGTCAAAGTAGTCGTTGAAAGAAGCAAGATAGACGAAAGGAAACGGGTCCTTCGGCACATTGCCTACGATGATTTTTCCACAGGCATGACAAAGGATCATTTTTCACGGTATTATAAAATCTTAGATATACGTCTTACGGATTGATGTCATTTCCCTTAGCCTCTTTGGGTGAATCAGAATGACCGGAAGATTCGGTTTTGCTTTCCCCCTCAAAAGGCGCGTCTTCCCTGCCCGGAGTCTTGTAATCGTACTTGTGTATGAGAAAGCGAAAAATCCCATAATATAAGAAAAAGTATATAACGCCAAGGGGCAAGACTCTTATCCAGTCGGTTTTCTCGTTGCCCGGAAGTACGCCGAATACCAAAAAATCCAATAACCCGCCGGAATAGGTAAGCCCAACGCCGATTTGCGCCATTTGAGCGAACATATACGCTGCGCCGCCTAAAATTACATGAACGGTGTATAAAAGGGGCGCGGCAAATAAAAAGCTAAATTCTATGGGCTGCGTAGTGCCGGTTAAAACGGAAACTCCCGCTGCGGACAGGAAAAGACCTGCCGCAGCTTTCTTTTTTTGAGGCTTTGCCGCATTGTACATAGCTAAGGCTGCGCCGGGAAGACCGAAGATTATAAAAACAAATTCGCCGGAGAAGTATTTTGTCGCGTCGGGACTAACATGTGAAACGGTAGGCGAGGCGAGTTCGGCCAAGAAAATATTTTGCCCGCCGTAATAAACGATGCCGTCAACGACAGCGGAGCCGCCTACAGCCGTTTGCCAAAATGGCATATAAAAAACATGGTGAAGCCCCAGCGGAATAAGAGCGCGCTTTATGGCGCCAAACAAAAAGGTCCCCAAATACCCGCTGTCCGCCACGACATTTCCCAAGGCGAATATGCCGTATTGAACGTAACTCCAAAGATGAGCCATGACGACGCCTACGAACATAAAAACGACCATACCGAAAACGGAAACGAACCTACTGCCGCCGAAAAACGATATTATGGTAGGAAGCTTTATCGTATAAAATCGGTTGTGGAGCATTGCTATGCCGAGTCCAACGATAACGCCGCCGAAAACTCCCGTTTGAAGCGTAGTAATGCCGCAAACGGAAGCGACGGCTCCCTGAAGCGCATGATCGGATATTACGTCTTTAGGCAGCAAAATCCCAATATGCTTTAACATAACGTGAATTGATATGTTCATGGAAAAAAACGCGACTAAAGCCGCCAGCGCCGCCGCGCCCTTTTCCTCTTTTACCATTCCGTAAGCCACGCTTACCGCAAACATCAGGGATAAATTGTCAAAAACGACCCTGCCCACAGATTTTAGCAATATGAAAAAGGTATAAAGCATCCCCTCGGGACGCAAAATCTCCGACAAACCGTATGTTTTTAAAGTAACGTCATTAGTAAACGCCGCGCCAACGCCGAGCATCAATCCCGCCGCAGCCATAACGGCGATTGGCGGCATAAAACTTTGCCCCAAGTCTTTTAATAACGTTGTCGCTTTGTTCTTGTTCACTGATTTTCCCCTCATTTCGTGTTCGTCATAAATTTTTGCGCCATATATCCCAAAACGGCGGTAATGCTCAGAGCGTCGGTTCCGTTTAATATAATGTTTCCCCATACTTCCATCGGCGTTCTTTCAAGTATTTGACTCTGCGACGCAACGTATATTCCCTGATTTATAACGCTTGTAACGTTCCCGAAGATGTTTGCGTCATAGGCGGAGGAATCGTACCATTTCATGCCGCTGAAAAAACCGATGCCGTAATAGGTTATAAATTCAAGCGTCACTATCATAATCATGCCCAGAAAAACTATTTCTTCCTTTGACAATTCCCTTTCCATAAAGCCTCTCAGCGCCGCTATGCAAACGACGTAAGAAATTAAGGTAATCGAGTAACCGTAAATCCACATATCTTCCTTGAAAAAATCGTTAGCGTAAAAAAGGTCAAAAACAAAAACTCCCGAGCAGTAAAACAGAAATACTATGGAATATATAAACCCGAAGATTTCAATTGGGAATCCGTTGCGGGTCGAATTCTCCTGCGGCGCAAAGATAATTACCAAGAAAGCGCACATTATCGTGGACAAAATGTCTTCAATCACATTCCCGATTTCCGTTTTAAGCGGTATGAACTCTAAGACAATAAACGCCGCTATGATGGAAATTATAATTTTGATTGCTTTTGGGTAGGATAAAAATATCTGTTTAACGTAACCGTAAAAGTTTATAAAGTCATTTTTCACAGCGACCGTAATTTTGTCTTGAGAGCGTTTTTTCGGCAGAATATGATAAAAGAACCGCAAGATAAAAAACATCAACACCATCACAAAATATCCAAACAACATGTGGTTTACCTCTTTCCCGTCAGACAGCTCCCGACTAAAATTCCGATTGATATTGTTATAAGATACAAAAAAATCCGAACGTATTTTAGCACGCTTAAAGGGATTTTTTATGAATGTGTCTACAGTCTGTATAAACCATAATTTTATTGACTTTTACATGATAAAATAGGCCTATTCGGAAACCAGTAATATTATAAAAACTGTGATATACTAAGTTTGGGTGATGTTATGGAAACGAAAGCGCGAATCGACCGCCTTGGCGATGAGGAATTTCAACGGAAGTATAGTGTCATTAGGAAGACATTTGAGGCAATGTAAGAAGTTCTCCCCAAAAATGATGTTCAAGGATAGTCGATTGCCTTTAATGGTTGAAACAACCGTTATTGTAGACAAAGGGTATCAAGGCATAACCAAAATTCATGCAAACACTCTGATTCCTTTTAAGACAAGCAAAAAACATAAACTTACGCCCAATCAGAAAAAGCACAACTTTGTTATTGAAAGAAAACGGATAGTGATTGAGCATGTGAACCGCTATTTGAAACGTTTCCGCTTATTATCATCACGTTATAGGAACAAACAGAAACGTTTTGCCTTGCGTTTTGCTCTTATTGCGGGAATTTACAATTTTCAACATCAACTCTTGGTTTCCGAATGGGTCTATTTGACTTTGCCATAAGAATTACAAGCGAAATATAAGGCTACCAATGGGTTAGTCGTTAAATCAAGTAAACGGGTGCACATACCGTAATGTTGATATTTAGCCATTACCTCGAACAATTCCATATCTTTAGAAAATTCGTTGGGAACATGAATTAGTGGCTGTTGCATTAATTCATGCTCTACAGCCAAGCAATCATCTCTGAAAATACTAGGCTGTACTTTCCAAAAATTTGTTTTTTGCCCTCTAAAAAATAAGGTGTCATTTCTTCCATCTTTTATATCCGAATCGGTAATTTTTTAATTTCTTTTATAAATTCGTCAACAGAATCTACTTCTGTCCCGCCACATAAATTATCTGAGGAATTAATGGTTTTTTCCATATAAACCTCCTAGTTAATAAAATTAAACAAGAATTTGGCTGCTTAGACTTCGATACTTGATACTGAAACTAATAAGGGTTTGCTTTTTCTTACGGATAGCAAACCAATCTCGTGCTCAACTTTATTCCTAAATATTTTTCAAAATCCAAATCTTTAGTTTTATGGTTCATTCTTCTAAGTCTTTGTCTTGAGAGATTAAAGACATTAGATGATTCAATTTTTATAGGAACATCGAACAATCTTACTTTAGCAAGACATTCTTTTACACTAAGTTCATCACGGAAATATTTACTATGTTGCATACCAAATAAAAATGCTTCTTCAGAGAATACGTTGGTTTTAATTATGGCATCTATGACATCGAAAAAGTCCTCTAATCCTTCGTTAGGGTATACTTTTTTCCCTTGTTCCATTTCTTTGTATATCCATTTTGACAATTTTTCATCGTGCCGAAAATATAATTTCTCAAATTGAATGTCATCTTGCAAAGGGAATGGCTCGTTCATAAATATACCATATCCCGTTTGCATATCACATCTCCTAAAAGGCTGAAAACCTATCGGCCATATAGCATGAGATTTTTTTATTCCGTATATACCATCATTACCTATTACACTATCTGAACATTGTGATGACAACGAATCAGCTACGTGTTTAGGAATATGAAATATCACGCCATATTTAGTATCCTCGTTTTTTTCCGTTTGTGCTTTTGTTAACGGAAACCATTGTTTTTGTGTATTATCCCAATAACAACAAGCAAAAAATAATGCAACCTTGAAATCATTTGTTATATCTAACCACCTTGTTTTAATACCGTAATGTTGCGCTAGTGCTTCATGTAAAACAGTAAATCCGGCATTTTCCCATTGTTTTACTAAATCAAAACAATGAATAAAATTATTAAATTCTGCAACTTGCATATCTGCTATTAATTGATATAATGCCAACTCTTCTTTTTCGTCAATTTTTTCAGTAATACTAAGTTCATTTGGCTTTCGATAAATCGACGCAATGCTTTTTGCGTGAATTTTGTTTTCTCCACGATAAAAATGATTTCTCTCCGCCTGCCTTATTATTCTTCCATGTGGATAATCCCTAATAAATCCAGCAGTTTTTTCATCCCTATATAGCACTTCTCTGGCAAATGCCAAAAAGGTATCTGTTATTTTCTCATTACCGGGTTTTCCGTCATTTGCGTAATAACTTTCTCCACGGTATGAGCTTTGTGTAATCTTTTCACATTCTATTTTATCATGTTCATTAACTTTTAGCATTAATTTTATATCGTCTCTCGTAATATTGTATGGAATATTGGATAATTTACCTCTTTTAGCTGAAATATAATTAAACATCTATTTAAATACTCCTTTTAATTTACAACAACTAAGTAAGATTATTGAAAAATAGTATTATTTAAACTTCAACATTCCCCACATCAATTTCGCCGGACATAAGGCGAGGAAGTAGGGTGTCGCGGATAACCGTCAAGCGTTCATTTTCTACTCGTCTATACCGTATATCTTCGAACAGCGGTTGTACAACACCATCAAATTCCTTGAGAATATACGTAGATGGGATTACGACGGATAATTTTTTGAGGTTTGTCTGACTAACCTTGGGTTGTACGGCACCCGTCACAATAGATTTGATGT
>JAGBMX010000144.1 GCA_017634675.1 Selenomonadaceae bacterium
CCCCACCTCTTAGGTGGGGGTTCTATATCGGAAGAAAGGCGGGAGTTTAAATCTCCCGCCTCTCGGACGTCTTGTTGAAATGCTGACGTATGTAGTTTTTTCTTCTGGCGAAGAAAAAACTTGAATTAAGGCATTTTAAAAGCGTAATGCTTTAAACTTGTTAAAGTTTTTTCTTTTCTCTTTTTCTTTGTTACTTTCTTTTTCTCTTTTCTTTTTTTCAAAAAAGAAAAGAGAAAAAGAAAGTAAGGTTTTTAGAGATGCCCTAAAAAACGATAGCGCCACAGGGGGAAGGCAATGCGGAAGATATTTTGGGAAAGCGATCAAGAGGCAATATTGGCTATAATGCTTGTGCTAATAGTGTTAGGCACCATTAATGTCTTTAGTTCGAGTTTTGTAATGGCGGAAGCAGATTATAACAATTCATATTTCTTTCTAAAAAAACAGTTGGCCAACATACTGGTAGGCGCGGTGCTTTTCGGAATATGTTGGTACATAGACTATCACCGTTGGCGAGATTGGATGCCTATAATTTTAGCCGTTACAATTATCGCTTTGGTGTTGGTGTTGCTGGTGGGGCCTGCCGTAAACGGGGCAAAACGGTGGCTTCCTTTGCCGCTCTTTCAGGTGCAACCGGCGGAAATCGCTAAATTGGTATCAATAATGATGACGGCGGCGTACCTTTCAAGGCGGGTATATTTAAATCGCAGCATTGAACTTTTAAGCAGACAGACAGGAATAGTGCTGCTACTCTTTGCTTTGACCGAAATCGAGCCGGATATGGGTACGGCCTGCATAATAGCGGGCGTTCCTTTCGTGATGATGATTGTGGCCGGATTAAGCAAGGAAAAATTTTTTCAGCTGATGTCCTTCGTTGTTATAGGCGTTGTGATAATGTGTTTCTTGCAGCCTTATCGATTGGAACGCATCAAAGTGACTTACGATCCTTGGTCGGATCCCGAACGAGTAGGCTATCAAACGGTGCAGTCGCTGTCGGCAATCGGCTCTGGCGGATTTTGGGGCATGGGTCTTGGAGTGGGAGCCAGTAAATACGACTACTTGCCGGAAGGGCATACGGATTTTGCATTCGCCATTTTTTGCCAGGAAAACGGTTTTGTGGGCGCCATATTGGTGTTTATGCTCTTTACCGCTTTTACCGTATACGCCGCAAGGATAGCGGCGAGATCCGTCGATATTTTCGGCGAAATGCTCGCTATAGGAATATTGGTGCTAATAATAGGTCAAGCGGTGGTAAATCTGCTGATGGTGGGCGGAATGTTCCCCGTAGTGGGGGTGCCGCTGCCATTCATAAGTTACGGCGGCACATCGCTTATCGTGAACATGAGCGCCATGGGTATTTTGGCGAACATAGGAAAACAGGGCGACGCGCTGGAACTTGAACGGGAAGAAGCAAGGTATTTGGAGGAAATGGAAAAAAACAAGGATCCCTTTGGCGTAAAGAAATTTAGGTTATGAAAATTTTACTTTCCCCCCCCTTATGGGGGGATTTTTTTTGCAAACTCTCCAAATATCCTTTTACATCTTCAGCCGTCATAACAGAACTCATAACGCAGGCGCCCGCAGCGCCCGCCTCCTTTATTAAGCCGATGTTTTTTTGTGTTATTCCGCCTATGGCGTATACGGGAACAGCTACTTTCTCACAAATTTCTTTTAAAAATGCAATACCACGTCCGGGCAATCCTTTTTTGCAGTCCGTGTCAAAAATATGCCCTAAGGTAATATATGCGCAGCCTAAACTTTCCGCTTCCAACGCGTCGTCAAGCGAATGACAAGATGCGCCCAAAATTGAAAATTTTTTCTTGTCGCCCGCCGAAAGCAAGCGGAGCGCATCAAGCGGCAGGTGCAACGCTTTAAAATTTAATTCAAGCGCGATGTTCGCAAATTTATGCGGTATGGCGAGAACGTCGCGCTTTTCGCATATCTTGATGACTTCTTTCGCCAACTCCTCATAATCCGCTTCGGTCAAATCCTTTTCCCTGAGTATAATTCCCGCAGGACGGCAATCTGCGATTTTTTCGATGCGCTTTAAAAAGTCTTCGCGACAAAGACGGCGGTTTGTTACGCATAAAATATTAAACATATAGATAATCGTTCAGCACCGGCTGAAGCCCTTCTTCGGAAATATCGCCGTACATTTTTTTAAGACTGCGGTTGTCGTTGATTTCAAACTGTTCGTCGCCGGTTTTGTCACCCGAATCTTTTCCCTCGTATTTGCTTTCATGGTCGCCAATCCCCGTCGATACCCCCGCCGATACCTTTGTCGCGGCGATTTTTACAATACCGTTCCTAAATTCTGCGCTCTCTCTTGAAGACACCGTGATACCCACAAACGGTAAAAAAATCCTATACGCGCAAAGTATTTGACAGAGTTGCTTTTCATGCACGTCCAGAGGATTTATCTTGTCGTTGTTGATAATCGGGCGAAGTCTCGGGCATGAAAGGGACATCTCCGCATGAGGATATTTGCGTTGCAGGTGATAAACGTGCATGGCGCTGGCCAACGCGTCCTTTCTAAAATCAGACAGTCCCAATAGAGCGGAAAACGCCACGCCTCGCATACCCGCCATAAGAGCCCGTTCCTGCGCGTCGAAACGATAGGGCCATACCCTTTTATGCCCCGCTAAATGCAGTTTCTCATATTTTTCTATATCGTAAGTTTCCTGAAAGACCGTGACATAATCCGCCCCGCATTCGTGCAGATAGCGATAATCCTCCGTATTTACGGGGTAAATCTCAAGCCCTACCATGCGGAAGTATTTCCTTGCCATGCGGCACGCTTCGCCTATATAGCTAACATCGCTTTGGGCGCGGCTCTCGCCGGTTAATATCAATATCTCCTCCATGCCGCTTTTTGCTATAACCTTCATCTCTTCCTCTATCTGCTCCAAGGTAAGCTTCATGCGGCTGATGTGATTATACCTGTTGAATCCGCAGTAAACGCAGTAATTCTCACAGTAATTTGCGATATAAAGGGGCGTAAAAATATATACGGTATTTCCGAAATGCTTGCCGGTTTCGAGTCTTGCCCTAGAGGCCATTTCTTCCAAAAACGGCTCCGCCGCAGGCGAAAGCAACGCTTTAAAATCTTCGACGGAACAGCTTTCATGTTGCAGCGCCGCGCGAACATCCTTGGCGGTATACTTTATATAATCGAAGGATTTTACTTCGTTCATCACCTTGTCGCAAACGTCCGAGTCAATCTTCTCCATGCCCGGCATATATTCCATCGGATTGGAACGGCACGAAGGATCGTTTTCAAGCTGATGTTTTTTTTCCAGAGCTTCTTTAGATAAGTGCTCAGAATCCACAAAAAACTGATTTTCCATAATGCGCCTCAATCTCTCAAAAATCCCGTAAGCGGATCGGAGGACGATGCGCCCCTGGTCAGCACTCGTCCCAATCCTGCGAGATAAGCTTTTCTTCCCGCCTCAATCGCTTGACGAAAAGCCTTTGCCATTAAGGGCAAATCCCCGGCTGTCGCAAGCGCCGTATTTGCCATAATAGCGGCGGCGCCCATTTCCATCGCTTCGCAAGCTTGCGAAGGTTTGCCTACTCCCGCGTCTACTATTACGGGAAGTTCTATCTCGTCAATCAATATCTGGATAAATTCCTTGGTAGCAAGCCCCTTATTGGAACCTATCGGCGCGCCTAAGGGCATAACCGCCGCAGCGCCGGCGTTTACCAAATCTCTTGCCACATTTAAATCCGGGTACATATAAGGCAGAACCACGAAGCCTTCATTCGCCAAAATTTCCGTAGCCTTTATGGTTTCCTGATTATCCGGCAGCAAATATTTCGTATCCCGCATTATTTCAATCTTTACGAAATCCCCGCATCCAAGCTCTCTTGATAGCTTTGCAATCCTAACGGCTTCTTCGGCCGTCCTTGCGCCGCTGGTATTGGGGAGCAGCGTAACATTTTTCGGAACAAAATCCAGTATGTTCTCTTTCTCCTGAGTATTGGCGCGTCTCACCGCCAAAGTGATAATCTCTGCGCCCGCATCCTTCACCGCCGCTTCTATAAGCTTCAGCGAATACTTCCCCGAGCCTAGTATAAACCTAGACTCAAACTCTTTATTGCCTAACGTTAGTTTATCCATAATACGCCTCTTTTGCTTTATAAGTTAGTTCTTTACTTTTCTTTCTTTTCTTTTTTTGTAAAAAAAGAAAAGAAAGAAAAGTAACAAAAGAAAGAAAAGAAAAAAACTTTAATAAGCTCTGAATGAAAGCTTTTCACAAGACCAAGATATTACGTTTGATAAAGTTTTTTCTCTTTCTTTGCTTCTTTCTTTTTCTCAAAAATGGCTTTCTTACTGAAAGCCATTTTTGTTATTCGGTGAAGCGTTAGGCTTCCTTTTTTACAAAAAAGAAAGAGAAAAAGAAAGAAGGAATTCTACTCTAAACTTAAAATTCTAAGCGCCGTTAATGCTTGATGAGCGGCGCAGAGGGCGACTCTGGGGGCAAATAAGGAGAGGCCGTCTTTGGTGTCGCTTACTTCGTCGCCCGAGAGATAGAATTTGTCGGTTATTTTTTTTGTATGAATCAAGTTCGGGTCGCCTAGCCCCGCCATACCCGAAGCGGCTATCAAATACTTTTCAGGTGCCTTTTCCAAGACGGCGTTTACAAGAATAGCTTTGGCTTCGGGATTGTCGAAGGCTTCGCATATAATGTCTGCGTCTTTAAAAAACTCCGTCGCATTTTGCTCGTCAATTTTGACGTTATGGGTTTCAAGCACTATGTATGGCGCAATTTCCAAAAGATTATCAGAAAGCGCCGCGGTTTTCGGTTTGCCTATTTGCGAAGCCTTGTACTGTTGACGATGAAGGTTTGTGATGTCAACTTTGTCAAAGTCAATCAGTATAAGTTTACCGATACCGGCTCTGGCTAAAGCGATTGCCACATTTGAGCCTAAGCCCCCCAAGCCGCATACGGCGACGACGGCCGAAGAAAATTTTTTTTGTAAATCTTCGCCGTGACGTTCGT
Organism: Selenomonadaceae bacterium; assembly: GCA_017634675.1. Lineage (GTDB taxonomy): Bacteria > Bacillota > Negativicutes > Selenomonadales > Selenomonadaceae > RGIG9201. The sequence goes on from JAGBMX010000144.1 coordinate 5,001, forward strand.
TAAGTGCGGCGATCCATTCTGTTTTTGTCGGAATCATCTCAGCCGCCTCCCACGAAACTGACGATTTCAAGCTTGTCGCCGTCTGACAAAACTATCGAGTCATAATCCTTTTTTGGAGCAATCTCTCCGTTTTTTTCAACAGCGATTCGTTTAATGTCATAACCCGTTTCTTTAAGATATTCAGAAAGAGTTCTTCCGACCGCCTCAACAGGTTTTCCGTTTATGGTTAGCATTAGTTCACCCCCAAAAAAAAGAAACGCCGACTTGGCGTTTCCAATTGTTGATATTATTTACGATAAAAACTTAACAAGATTTATCAAATATCCCTACGTTGGCATTATCCAAATCAGGTAATCGGTCGAAGGTTACGCCTTCATCTCAGCCCGCAACACAGGCCCCCGCCATTCGATTACCTGTAGTATATCACCGTAATTAAAACTTTGCAAGGGAGAAATTAAATATGTAGGCGGTAACATCCAAACTTAGTGTAAAATATTTCTCGGTAAAAGGTTGCAAAAAACAAAAGAGACCTATATCCTATAATGTACGCTTACCACGGCGAGTACAAAAAGGAAGGTCTCTTATGAACGCTATTATAACAGAACTTATAAAAATAATAAAG
>JAGBMX010000145.1 GCA_017634675.1 Selenomonadaceae bacterium
ATAAATTTGAGTAGTATTTTCCACAAAAAAAGCAGTGAAAAACGAAAATTTGTTTTTCATTGCTTTTTTTTATTACTTGTATATACGATTTTAAAAATTATATCACATTAAAGGGCTATCGTACAGCGTTTGGAAGTTTCAGCGATATTTCCGTTATCGCTCCTGCGCTTGATGTTGCCGCCGTTAATCTTTCAAGCGGATATTATTACGCTCATACGCTTTACAATATCAATCCAATATGAAGTTGCTGATTTTGTCGCGTCCATATCAATGAGTTGCATCTCGGCGATAACACTTGCCGTTATAAGACGCCTATAGCGTTTGAATTGTTTTCGTAATTTTTTCACTTAATCTGGTTGCTCTTCGATGTTTGTGCTTTTCGCTTCTATTCACCCCTTGCTGACATAACTGCGTTTGTCTTGCGGAATATCCTCCCAACGCACCTCGTTCGCCGAGATACCGCGCAAAATTCCCCAAGCCGCCGCAATGCCCGCCGCCTCGCCCATGCTCATACAGGTAGGCTGTATGCGGAAGGAGGCCTGCGCCGCAAAACTTCCGCTGGCGCAACGCCCAGCTACAATCAGGTTTGAAATTTCATTTGTAATTAAAGCGCGATATGGAATCTCGTAATACTCGCCTTTGGAGAGTTTTTTGCCAAAGTTTAGCTTTACGTCATGAATATCAATCGGGTATGCCGTGCGGCAGACCGCATCGGGGAAATGATGCCCGTTCCAATAATCTTCGGCGGTAAGATAGTATTGGCCACGAATACGCCAAGTCTCGCGCGTTCCGAGCATACCTGCCTCACGGCTGATGTAAGCGTTTTCAAATCCGGGTACGTCGGAAACGAGGAAATCGGCGATACGGCGCATCATACGGCGTCCGAAAATAATGGCTTTGCTGCGCGAAATTGCGTCCGTTGCGCTGAACAACAAGGGCGGCATCTCCGGGCAGTTCATTGCCATAGTGTTCGGCTTGCCGGTTACGGAGAAACCTTGAATATACAAAATGTCATCCTCGGTGAGCTTGCCGTCCTTCGCCGCTTGCTTGAAAAAAGCCTCGTTTTCCTTAATCTTGGCAAACTCCATAAACGGGGCACGGCCTGCGTCTATATCTTCTTTCAGCCGTTTCAAAAGCGGCGGTTCCATGCGTTTATCTTTTAATGTATATGTGAAGAAGTCGCAGACCTTGTTTACGTCTACGTCCGCCATCTCGAAACGCAGGCTCATTGGTTGATTTCGACCGGTTTGTTCCGAGCCTTTTTCCGTCCTCACACCTGCAAAGCGCGAAAGGAGCGCGTCCCCCGTAGCGTCAATGAAGGTTTTAGCTCGAATTTTGCCAAGTCCCTCTACTGTCTGAACAATGCACTCTATGATTTTGCCATTCTCCACAACTGCGCCTACAAGTGTCGTTTCGTACAGAATATCAGCTCCCGCCTCGGCGCACAGTTCCTCATAAACTAATGTAAGGGACTCGGCAGCGTAAAGTCCTTGTCCGCCGCCGTAATAGAAGTCTGTAACAACATCGTTTCTCGCCCTTGCGCCCTGTCGCTGTTCCATACGCCGATTTAGTTCCGTAATATAAGGCGTATCGCTGTCATCAATGAAAGTAGGCATACAGGGATAAACGCAACCCAATGTCTGCAACCCGCCGAGTAGCGCGTTGCGTTCGATTATAACGGCTTTTGCGCCTTGACGGGCGGAGGATACAGCCGCCGCAGTCCCTGCCGCGCCGCCGCCCACGACGCATACATCTGTATCAAAAATCACGGGAATATTGCTATCGTCAAATTTTACAGAAGGCGTTGCAGCCGCCGCTTTAGACAGATTTTCCCCTCCCGCGGCAATAGTCGCCCCCGAGATTGCCGCCAGTTTCATAAAATCACGGCGAGAAATGGGAATCGAAAATTTTGTTGATTTTTCCAAGCTGTACTCAACTCCTTAAAGATAACACGGGACTTTGCCCCGTACCCCATATTTATTTGTTGTTTTTATTAAAACCTTTAATTGAGTATTACCATACCCGACACAGCGTAACGCTTGCGCTTAAATCCCTATCGTATCGGTTCATCATCATAGTATAATCATTGCGCTCTTCATTATCAAGTGTAAAAAATTTGTTATAATTATATATTTAGAAAATTTTCAGAACATTTTTAAGTAAATTCATAAATTCCACATTCTAAAATTTTTAACAATAAACTTGCATAAGAACCTTTATCTTGTTATACTTGAGGAGGCTTTTATTTTATTTTGGGAGGAATTTTTTTGTATAATAAGGTTGAAACGAGCTTAAATTTCGCCGAGCGCGAAAAAGATATAGTTAAGTTTTGGAAAGATAACGATATAGCGAAAAAAGCCGTTGAAAACAGAAGCGAAAACGACGTTTTCACATTCTACGACGGCCCTCCGACGGCTAACGGCAAACCGCATATCGGTCACGTCCTCACCCGCGTCATTAAGGATATGCTCCCTCGCTATCAGTCTATGAAGGGGAAAAGAGTTTTAAGAAAAGCGGGTTGGGACACGCACGGGTTGCCCGTTGAGCTTGAAGTTGAAAAAGCCGTCGGAATAAACGGCAAAGAGGAAATAGAATCTTACGGCATCGAGCCTTTTATCAAAAAATGCCGCGAATCCGTTTGGAAATATAAGGGAATGTGGGAAGAATTTTCCGACGTCGTAGGTTTTTGGGCGGATATGGACAATCCCTACATCACTTACGAAAACGATTTTATCGAATCCGAATGGTGGGCGTTAAAGGAAATTTATAACAAGGGGCTGCTTTATCAAGGGCATAAAGTCGTGCCGTATTGCCCGCGTTGCGGCACTCCGCTTTCTTCTCACGAAGTGGCGCAGGGGTATAAGGACGTAAAAGAGCGTTCCGCTCTCGTAAAGTTCAAGGCAAAAGGCGAGGACGCGTATTTTCTCGCTTGGACGACTACGCCTTGGACGCTTCCCTCCAACCTCGGGCTTTGCGTAAATCCCGAAGTGGATTATGTAAAGATAGAGGTCGGAGACACGGTTTATTATCTCGCGGAGGCTCTCGTTGAAAGCGTATTCGAAGGAGTCGAAGGAGAGCGCAAAGTTTTAGAGCGTATGAAGGGCAAAGACTTGGAATATAGGGATTACGAGCCGCTTTACCCCTACGCAGAAGGTAAATTAAACAAGAGAGCGTTCTTTGTTATATGTGACGATTACGTTACCACCACGGACGGCACGGGCATCGTTCACACCGCGCCCGCGTTCGGCGAGGACGATAACCGCGTCTGCAAAAAATACGATATGCCCTTTGTCCAATTTGTAAACGCGAAAGGAGAAATGACGGAAGACACAGATTGGGCGGGCGTTTTCGTGAAGGACGCAGACCCGCTTATATTAAAAGATTTAAAAGAAAAGGGAAAACTTTTCCGCGCGCCCGTGTTCGAGCATAGTTACCCGCATTGTTGGCGTTGCGATACCCCGCTTATCTATTACGCCCGCGAAACTTGGTTTATAAAGATGACGGAAGTTCGGGAAAACTTAATTGCGAACAATAAAAAGGTAAATTGGATTCCCAAATCAATCGGAGAAGGGCGTTTCGGCGATTGGTTGGAACACGTTCAAGATTGGGGCATAAGCCGCAATCGTTATTGGGGAACGCCGCTTAATATCTGGAAATGTTCCTGCGGACACGAACACGCCGTAGGCTCTATCGCGGAACTTAAAGAGTTTGCGAAAAACAAATTCGACACCATAGAACTTCACCGCCCCTATGTTGACGATGTGGTTTTAACCTGCGAAAAATGCGGCGGAGAGATGCGCCGCGTGCCTGAAGTTATCGACTGTTGGTTTGATTCCGGTGCGATGCCTTTTGCTCAATGGCATTATCCCTTTGAAAACAAGGAGATTTTTGAAAAACACTTCCCCGCGGATTTTATTTCCGAAGCCGTAGACCAGACGCGCGGTTGGTTTTATTCCCTTATCGCAATTTCTACGCTTCTCTTTAACGACGCGCCTTATAAAAATGTTATCGTTTTGGGTCACGTTCAAGACGAACACGGGCAAAAGATGAGCAAATCCAAAGGAAACGCCGTAGACCCGATGGAGGCTCTTATTCATTACGGCGCAGACCCGATTCGTTGGTATTTTTACGAGAACAGCGCGCCTTGGCTGCCGAACCGTTTCCACGGAAAAGCCGTGGAAGAGGGTCAGCGCAAATTCTTGGGGACGCTATGGAACACTTACGCGTTCTTTGTGCTTTACGCAAATATAGACAATTTCGACGCTACGAAATACAGTCTGGACAAAAATAAACTCACCGTTATGGACAAATGGTGCTTGTCGCGGTTAAATTCCACCGTGAAAATCGTCGATGACGCGCTTGCGAACTATAAAGTAACGGAGGCGGCAAAAGCGTTGCAGTCTTTCGTCGAGGAACTTTCAAACTGGTATGTGCGCCGCTCCCGCGCTCGTTTTTGGGCGAAGGGTATGGAGGACGACAAAATCGCCGCATATATGACGCTCTACACCGCCCTTGTAACTATCGCAAAAACCGCCGCGCCTATGGTGCCGTTTATCACCGAAAGCATTTACAGAAACTTAGTCTGTTCCGTTGACAAGTCCGCGCCCATAAGCGTACATCTTACGGATTTCCCGACGGTTGACGAATCCTTGATAGACGCCGCTCTTGAGGAAAATATGGACTTGCTCTTAAAGATGGTAGTCTTAGGCAGAGCCGCGAGAAACGAGGCGAACATCAAAAACCGTCAGCCCGTCGCGAATTTCTTCGTAAAAGCGGACAAAACTCTCGATAAATTCTTCTTAGACATCGCCGCAGAGGAACTCAACGTCAAGAACGTAACCTTTAAGGACGATATGGAAGAATATCTCTCATATCAGATTAAGCCCGATTTCCGCAAACTCGGCCCGAAAGTCGGAAAGGCTATGGGAGAGGTAAAAGCCGCCCTCACCAAACTTAACGGCGTTGAG
>JAGBMX010000146.1 GCA_017634675.1 Selenomonadaceae bacterium
CCCTCTAAGAGGGAGGCACTCGGATTGCGACTTTAGAGCCAAAAAATTTCAATATTTCCTCAAACCAAGCCCCCCTCTTAGAGGGGGGTAGGGGGGAGTGTCCCTTGAAATTGGAAGTAACAATAATAAGTCTACACTCTGGGACGCTCTTAAAGGAGCGTCTTTTTTGTAACGGAAGTAGAAAGAAGGAGCGATATGGCAGAAATTCGCACATTGCCGCTTGTGCCGCTTCGAGGCATGATGGTGTTCCCAAACATGATGATAAACGTGGATATAGGAAGGCCTAGAACTGCTGCTGCTGTTGAAGCTGCGATGATTAAGGATCGACAGGTTTTTTTGGTAATGCAAAAAGATAATGATACGGAAGATCCGACTAGGCGGGATTTATACAAAGTGGGCGCAGTGGTTGAGGTGCGTCAAATCTTTCGCTTACCCGGCGGCATAGTACGGATTTTGATAGATTGCTTGCGCCGAGGTACTATAAAGGGTTACAGAGAACTTGAAAATTACGCCGAAGTCGATATCGTCGAGCATTACGATAAGGAAACCAATTCAAGGGAGATGGAGGCGTTAACCCGCGCTATGGCGCACAAATTCGAAGAATGGGTCAGACGTTCTCAACGAATTCCTCCCGAAACGTTTGTTTCCATATCGGTTATGGAAAATTCCGGCAGATTGGCGGATATTATAGCCAGCCATTTGAATTTGCAGCTTGAAGTCAAGCAGGATTTGCTTGCAACCTTTAGCGTAAAACGGCGTATGGAAAAAATTTACAGCCTTTTGGTAAAAGAGTTGGAAATTTTAACCATAGAGCAAAATATCGGCAGCAAGCTTCAACAACAAGTTGAAAAAGTGCAGAAAGATTTTTATCTTAGGGAACAGATAAAAGTAATAAAAAAAGAATTGGGAGACGACGAGGATAAAGAGGAAGAACTGTCCGAGTACCGCAAGAAAATCGCCGAAGGTGACTATCCGGAAGAAGTTAAGAAGGCGCTTGACAAAGAGTTGCGCCATTTGGATCTGATGCCAAGTATGTCCAGCGAATCGGCTATGGTAAAAATGTATGTGGATTGGCTTATTGAACTTCCATGGAACATAGCGACAGACGACGAAACCGAAATAAAGCATGCGGAAGAAATATTGGAAAAAGATCATTACGGTTTAGAAAAGGTCAAAACTAGAATCTTGGAATTTTTGGCGGTGCATAGATTAACCAAGGATAAGCAATCGCCCACCATACTTTGTTTGGTGGGTCCTCCGGGAGTCGGAAAAACTTCCCTTGCAAGTTCGGTTGCAAGGGCAATCGGACGAAAATTCGTCAGAGTATCTTTGGGGGGCGTACGGGACGAAGCCGAGATACGAGGACACCGACGCACATATATCGGCGCTCTTCCGGGACGAATTATCGAAGGAATAAAACGGGCAGGCTCCAATAATCCCGTATTCCTATTGGACGAGGTGGACAAACTTTCCACATCATATCAGGGAGATCCGTCCGCTGCGCTTTTGGAAGTGCTTGATCCTGCGCAAAACGTGTCTTTTAGGGATCATTATATCGATCTCTCTTTTGATTTGTCTAAAGTGTTATGGATTGTTACGGCGAATAATTTAGGCAATATACCAAGACCGCTCCGCGACCGTATGGAAATTATAACCCTCTCGAGTTACACCGAAGTGGAAAAGCTTGAAATAGCGAAACGTTATCTATTTCCGAGACAGAGAGAAAAGAACGGGTTAAAAATGAAATCAATTAGGTTAGGCGCGGGAGTTATCGAGGAGATTATCACAAAATACACGAAAGAAGCCGGCGTAAGAGAACTTGAACGAGAACTTGGCGCGCTTTGCAGAAAAGCCGCAAGGAGCATCGTAGAAGGCAAGGAAATTCCCATTGTCATTAATAAAAAAAACCTCGTCGAGTTTTTGGAAAAGCCGAAATATGTAAAAAAGAGGGCTGAAAAAGAACCACAAGTCGGAGTCGCTACGGGAATGGCATGGACAGAAGTGGGCGGAGATATTCTTCCCACCGAAGCTTCCGTATTGACCGGCAAAGGCGAACTTATCCTTACGGGGCAACTGGGAGACGTTATGCAAGAATCCGCGCGCGCAGGATTATCCTACATTCGAAGCCGTTCAAAAACGTTAAAACTTGCAGATGATTTCTATAAAAAACACGACTTACATATACATCTTCCCGAAGGCGCCATTCCAAAGGACGGTCCTTCCGCCGGCATAACCATGGCGACGGCCTTGGTTTCCGCCCTCACTAAGAAAAAAGTCCGCAGCGATCTCGCTATGACCGGCGAAATCACCCTTCGCGGCAACGTACTCCCCATAGGCGGTTTAAAAGAAAAAGTCATCGCCGCATATAGAGAAGGCATGAAGACCATCGTTCTCCCCAAAGAAAACGAACGTGACATCGAAGACATCCCTCAAGTCGTTCGCGACAAATTGGAATTCGTCCCCGTCGAACATATGGACGAGGTTTTAAAAGTTGCACTTTTGAGTGATAAGTGAGTTCTTACTTTTCTTTCTTTTCTTTTTTTGTAAAAAAAGAAAAGAAAGAAAAGTAACAAAAGAAAGAAAAGAAAAAAACTTTAATAACTGGTTTTACGAAAACTTAAAAATTGTGCCTAAATTGACAGTTCGAGTTTATTAAAGTTTTTTCTTTTTCTCTTTCTTTGCTTCTTTCTCTTTTTCTTTTTTACAAAAAAGAAAAAGAGAAAGAAGCAAACTAACATATAAAAGAAGGAAAGGCGGTTAGAATGGCAGAAGCTGCGTGGCGAACTTGCCGCCTTATGATGGGGGGATTGCAACATAAAGTGCTTTATAATGAAAGCACTATTGATAATCTTTTTATGCCTTTTCTCAGAAGACTTACTGTGATGCAAAAGAGGAAGGGCAGGAGGCTGGTAGTTTTTCTGGTGGCGCCTCCGGGGACGGGGAAAACGGCGTTATCGCTTTTATTGCAGATGCTCTCGCAGACAAGCGAAAATTTGACGCCGGTGCAGTCCATTGGCATAGAGGGATTTCGGCATAGGAAAGAGTATATAAGGACGCATAGCGTTAAAAGAGGAGAAACGGAAATTCCCATGACAGTGGCGAAAAATGCGCCTGAAACTTTTAATGTGGAAAAATTGAAGAAAAAGCTGGTGGAAGTAAAGGATAAAAACGTTAGATTCCCTGTGTTTGACAGACGAACTCAAGATATTGTCGAAGAAGTTGTGACGATAAAGCGGGATATTTTGTTGGTAGAGGGGAATTGGCTCTTATATAGGGAAGGCGATTGGAGAAACGTTTATGAACTGGCTGATTACACTGTTTTTATAACGGGAGAGGAACAGCAGCTAAGGAAACGGTTGATAGAACGCAAGATGATGGGCGGCGCATCCGAGGCGCAAGCTAAGGTTAGATATTTAAAGCATAACAAAGAAGATATTGATTTGGTATTAAACTCTTCTTGGCTTGCCTCAGAAACTTGGGAGCTTATATATAACGGCGATTATAAAAGAAAAGCAATGATAAAAAAACCTGTTCCCATGGTTGATCGCGCAAAACTATGGAAACAGGTTGACGTAAGGAAAAGCGAAGAGGATATTATGTTGGACGAAATCGTTGAACGCAAAAGAACCTTCAAGAACGGCATGGACGACGTTATCTACAGAAGCGGATATAAAGAGGGAATGTCGGCCGCAAGATGCGATATTTTAAAAAAATTGTACGCCAGCGGAAACATCACAAGCAAGGAACTTATAACAAATTTCGAATTGACGCCGGAAGAACTGAACCGGATTATACATTTGGATAAGGAATGTTAAGAGATGGGTACCCTTGAAAAACGAAAAGAAAGAATTCTAAAAATCCCGAAAGACTATACATACACGGAAGCAAAACAGTTTTTACTAAGTTTGGGCTTTGCGGAATTCAATAAAGGTAAAACGTCCGGGTCGCGAGTCAAATTTTATCGACAGTCGGATAAAAAAATCATTCTTTTACACAAACCTCATCCTGGGGATGTAATGAATTCGTTAACTGTTAAAGATTTAGTTTCGAGTTTAAAAAAATACGGAGATTTGCCATGAATATTTTAGAATACAAGGGTTATCGCGGAAAAGTTGAATACGATGCCGAAAATTTTATGCTCCACGGGAAAGTTGTAGGTATTGACGATTTGATTACTTTTGAGGGAAATTCGGAACATATTGAAGATGAATTTCATTCAGCTGTTGATGATTATTTGGAATTTTGTGAAGAAGTCGGAAAATCTCCGGAAAAAGAATACTGTGGTTCCTTCAACATCCGGATTAAACCCGAATTGCATAAAAAATTGGCTCTAAAAGCAAGAACTACAAATGAAAGTCTTAATTCACTGGTGGAAAAAGCAATAGTTGTTTATTTAAAAAGTAATCCCGCTTTTTAATCAAAAAACCGACTGTGTTAGCAGTCGGTTTCAATAAAAAAATCTTTTTTTTCATACTCACTCAGCCTTAAAGAGGGGCAAATCTTCCAAAAATATTATATCGTCTCGATTTTTCGCATCGCCTTCGGCTAAGATGGCGGCTTGACCTATTACCTTTGCGCCGGCTTTTTCCGCCAAGGTCTTGAGCGCCTTCATGGATCCGCCTGTGCTTATCACGTCATCCACCAACAGGACTTTTTTCCCTTTTATGAGATTGATGTCGTCGTCGGCTACATACAACATTTGCTTGCCTTTTGTGGTTATGGAAAAGTCCTCCACAAAGATAACGTTATTCATATATCCTTTGATGGATTTTCTTGCCACAACGTAGCGGTTCATATTCAATGCTCTTGCCATTTCTATAACCAGAGGAATTCCTTTGGTTTCTGCGGTCATAAGAATTTCCACATCCCTTGGCGCTTTTTCCGCAAGAGCGATCGCCGTTTTTTGTGTAAGTTCGGCATCCCCTAAGATTACAAAAGCTGCAATGGCAAGCTCGTTTGATATGTTTAAAATGGGAAGTTGCCTTGTTACGCCCGCAACGTTTAATTCGTAAGTTCTCATATACGACACCTCGTTTTTTTTGATAAGGCTAATTATATAATTTTTTTCTGCATTTTTAAAGGAGATTTTTATGAAATTTATTTCTTGGAACGTAAACGGTCTTAGAGCTTGCCTGAAAAAGGGTTTTATGACTTCTTTCAAAAAGCTCGACGCAGATATTTTCGCCCTGCAAGAGATAAAAATGGAAAGGGATCAAGCGATTTTGGAGCTTAACGGTTATGAGGAATATTGGTACAGCGCAGAAAAAAAGGGATATTCGGGTACGGCTGTTTTTACTCGTATAAAACCCATAGGGGTATCTTACGGTTTAGGAATAGAAAAACACGATCACGAGGGCAGAGTCATAACTCTTGAATTTGACGACTATTTTTTTGTAACCGTATATACGCCAAATTCCCGTCGCGGTTTGGAGCGGCTCGAATACCGTATGGAATGGGAAGATGATTTTAGAAAATTTCTCACAGAGCTTGACGAAAAAAAGCCCGTTGTGGTTTGCGGAGATTTAAACGTGGCGCACAAGGAAATCGACTTGAAAAATCCCAAAACAAATCATAGGAACGCAGGCTTTACCGATGAAGAACGGAATAAATTTTCGGAACTTTTAAACGCTGGTTTTACGGATAGTTTTAGATATTTTTACCCCGATAAAACCGGAGCGTATTCTTGGTGGTCATACTTAAGAAAGGCAAGGGAAAGCAATACCGGATGGCGTATCGACTACTTTTTGGCATCGGACAGATTTATGGAAAAAGTTAAGGACGCAACCATAGAGAGCGATATACAAGGCAGCGATCACTGCCCTGTGGGACTGATTTTGAAATAATGGGAGAAACTATGAAGGACAAGGCAAAGGAAAAAGTTCAAAACGAGGTTTTAAATTGGGATTATTTAAACGAACTTAAGAAGGACGAATACGGTTTTTCGTTAACCATCGAAAAACTTGAGGCTGACGATGTTTTCAAAATTTTTTCCTATGAAAATAAAGGCAAGCATTTAAAAGTCGAAGGGTATTTTCACGAGGAAACCTTTGAATATAAGGTGTCAACGACGATAGGACTGATAAATTTTTGCAACGTGTCTTTTTTTGCAACGGATATTGCCCAATTTGAAAGTCATCTGCGGGAAAAACTTTCCGAAACGATTAAAAGTTTAGCGGAACCGGGAAATGAAAATTTATCCTGCCTTCTCTCCGAAAAAGGAATTTTTGAATGGAATTACGCAAAAATTTTACCGGAAAAATTGGAAGGTTTTTTCCTTTTTATCAATCCTTCCGCGCCACTTTCCACGGTAAACGGTTCCTATATTATATTTGATTATACGGATTTTTCGATAAATACGAATTTTACCCTTTATTACAACATATTCAGAGACGAATTCTTCGGCGAGTCAATAATAGAGGGAATTCCTACAGTTACCTACGACTTTGACTCACCCACGATAAAAGAACTTGAAGATATACTTCGACAAAAACTTGCTTTGCACCTGCGAGCAATAAGAAACGTAAGAAGCAAAAGTTAAAGAAAGAATAAAGTTTGCACATTGACACTTCTAAAAAAAAATATTACAATAATATAAGTCGCTTTTTAACTGTTTATCCTAATATTACATAATATCAATAATTCAAATTTAAATGGGAGGTGAATATCATAGAAACACTGTTGACACTGGTTTTATCTCTTTTGGTCGGCGGCGCGGGAGGATATTTTACGCGAAAACGCACGGCTGAAAATACCATAGGCTCCGCCGAAGACGAAGCGAGACGCATTGTAAGCGACGCCGAGACTAAAGGCGAGGCCAAAAAGAAGGAAGCTGTTTTAGAGGCTAAAGAGGAAATTCATCGTATGCGCAGCGAACTTGACAAGGAAATCAAGGAACGCAAAGGTGAAATTACCAGGCAAGAAAAGCGCATGGTGCAGAAGGAAGAAAACCTCGACAAGAAAATGGACGCTTTGGAGAAGAAAGAGGAAGGCATCTCCAAAAAGGAAGCGGAATTGGAGAAAGTCAAATCCGAGGCGGATGAGGTTTTGGCGGCTCAGAAACTGGAATTGGAAAGAGTTGCGGGACTCTCCGCAGACGAGGCAAAGTCCATGCTTTTGAAAGAAGTCGATGACGAACTTCAAATAGAAAAGGCAATGAAAATCAAGGACTATGAGCGGGAATTAAAGGAAGAATGCGATAAAAAAGCCCACGATATAATCGCTCAGGCAATTCAGCGCTCGGCGGCGGATCATGTGGCGGAAACCACGGTTTCCGTTGTGGCTCTGCCCAACGATGAGATGAAGGGACGCATTATAGGCAGGGAAGGCAGAAATATTCGCGCCATAGAAACTCTTACGGGCGTGGAACTTATAATAGACGATACTCCGGAAGCGGTTATACTTTCGGGCTTCGATCCGGTACGTCGCGAGATTGCCCGTATCGCTCTTGAAAAACTCATAATCGACGGCAGGATTCATCCCGCCAGAATTGAAGAGATGGTTGAAAAAGCGGAGCGGGAAGTGGAAACTCGTATAAAAGAAGCGGGGGAACAGGCTACTTTTGAAACGGGGGTACACGGACTTCATCCGGAACTTATAAAAATTTTGGGAAAACTTCGCTATCGCACAAGTTACGGTCAAAACGTATTAAATCATTCCATTGAAGTTTCTCAGCTTGCCGGCATAATGGCTGCGGAATTGGGCGTTGACGCAAATTTGGCAAAGCGAGGCGGTCTATTGCACGATATAGGAAAGGCAATAGACAGGGAGACCGAAGGCACGCACGTTTCAATCGGCGCAGAGCTTGCAAAAAAATACAGGGAGTCTAAAGACGTTATAAACGCTATCGCGGCTCATCACGGCGACGTGGAAGCGAATACGGTTGAGGCTGTTCTGGTTGCTGCGGCGGATGCGGTGTCCGGCGCAAGACCCGGCGCAAGGCGGGAAAGTTTGGAATCTTACTTAAAACGTCTCCGGAGTTTGGAAGAAATCGCAGAGTCGTTTGACGGCGTGGAGCGTTGTTTTGCAATTCAAGCGGGTCGAGAGATTCGAGTTATGGTTAAACCTGATAAGGTTGACGATGCGGGAGCTATCGCCATTGCCCACGATATTGTTAAGAAAATTGAAAGCGACATGGAATATCCCGGGCAAATTAAAGCGACTGTTATCAGAGAAACCCGTTTCGTGGATTACGCAAAATAAACTTGACATAAAGAAAGGAGAACGCTTGAATTTTTCGGCGTCCTCCTTTTTTCTATACAGTCCTGCATACGAGGAAAAAGCTATGATATTTAAAAAAAATTCGGAGCCGGAAGGCATAAATTTACTGGCGTCGATACTGATATGTTATCGCGAGATTTCGGCGATAGCTTATGAGCCTAAAGATAAAACCGTTAAGCTAACCTTTGTTATAGAGAAAAACATAGGAGAAAAGGATTTTCAGGAATTGGCGGAATTTTTGGCGGAAAGCATGAACACATATTTGATGGTTTCGGGCTTTTACGGCACTCGTACTGATTTTAACATGGAAACTCAGGGCAAGCACGCCTTTTTGCATATAACGAGAGAACTTGAAACCTTGACGAAGGGCGAGCTTACTCTTATAGTCACGCTTTTGGAGGATCGATTCGGCGAAGCGCTTATTATGGGCGGCGATAACGCTCCTGACGATGAGATGCTTGAAATTCAGGAGGAAACTCTTGAGCGAATGCTTATGTCAACGAGGATGATAGAGCTGCGGGGAAGGCTTGTAGGCGTTCGCGAAGGCGATGCGGTAATGGTTTACAATAAGTAAGGGATTTTTATGCGTATAATGATGGTCGGAGATATTGTGGGCAAATGCGGTCGGCGAGTATTTGCCAAGTATACGAAAAAACTTCGGAAAGAAAAAAATTTGGATATGGTTGTCGTAAACGGAGAAAACGCTGCGGGCGGCAAAGGTCTGACAGATGCGACATTGGCCGAACTTTACGGTCAAGGGGCGGATGTGGTGACAAGCGGCAATCATATTTGGGATAAGAAGGAAGTGATGCAGTTTATAGATAGAGAGCCGTTTTTGTTGCGTCCGGCAAACTACCCGGAAGGGGCGCCGGGAAAGGGATATTGTCTTTTTCCTTGGAAAGCGCAAAATGTCGCCGTTATAAATTTGTCGGGGAGAGTTTTCTTTGACGCGTTGGATGATCCCTTTCAGAAGATTAATGAGATTTTATCGAAGATAAAAAGCGAGGCGCAAATAATAATCCTCGATTTTCACGCAGAAGCCACGTCGGAAAAAATAGCCATGGGGTATTATTTGGACGGTAAAGTTTCCGCGGTAATCGGCACCCATACCCATGTGCAGACGGCTGACGAACAAATCTTCGAAAATGGAACGGCGTATATTACGGACGTCGGCATGACGGGGCCGAAAAACTCTATCCTAGGCGTGAAAAAGGAGATAATAATAGAGAAATTTTTAACGGCGTTGCCCTCCCGTTTCGAAGTAGCGGAAGGTCCCGGCGTATATTCGGCGATAATAATCGAGATAGACGATGCGACAGGTTTCGCAACGAAAGTTGAAAGAATTTTAATATATGAGGAATAACTTTTTGGAAAAATTAGAAAAACATTAAAATTTTCTTCTAATTTGCATAATTATCATTTAGAATTGAAGTGATTGTTTGAAATTCTTTCTTTTCTTTCTTCTCTTTTTTTGTAAAAAAAGAGAAGAAAGAAAAGAAACAAAAGAAAGAAGATAAAAAACTTTAACAATGGGTTTTGATAGAGCTGTAATTTTTGCGCCTAAATTGTGATTTCACGTTTGATAAAGTTTTTTCTTTCTCTTTTTTTCTTTGCTTCTTTTTTTTTTCTCTTTCTTTTTTACAAAAGGAAAGAGAAAAAAGAAAGAAGGATTCTGTCGGAAAGAAAAAGAGAAAGAAAGAAAAGATTTTCAAAAGTTTGGGAGTGATTTTATGATAGAGCTTCCCGTCCGACAGGTAAAGGTAGAGGACGTAGTGCAGGAGACGACCAGGGAGGACGCCATCGAAAGGATGAGCACCACGTTCCGAGCGGTGGAAGAATCCGGTCAGCTTGATGCGGTTGCCCTGCAAAAGATTGCGGATTCCATTATGATGGACGTTATCGACAGGAAAGAGAATCTTTTGCAACTGACGGACATTCGTTTGCACGATAAGTATACCTTTGCCCATAGCGTAAACGTGGCTATCATATCCGCAATGATAGGCGGACTTTTGAAACTCCCGAAAGACGAATTGTCGATATTGACACTTGGCGGACTGTTGCATGATTTGGGAAAGATTAAGGTAGCGTCTGAAATTTTAAATAAGAACGGACGGCTAAACGACGAGGAATTTAACGAGATAAAACATCATCCGATAGAGGGCGCAAGGCGTATTGAGGCTATGGCATCGATGCTACCCAAGCCAGATATTTTGGCGAGAATAGCGAGAGAACATCACGAGCATTTGGACGGCACGGGATATCCCGACCACAAAAAGGGAGATGAGATTCATAAGTTCTCCAAAGTGGTTGCCATTGCGGACGTTTACGATGCGCTAACCAGCGAGAGGTCGTATAAGAAGCCTTACACGCCTTCGGTTACGAGAAATATAATGATGAATTTGAGTAAGGGACATTTTGACGAAGACCTTATTCGACTCTTTTTCAATAATGTGGCGGTATATCCCGTAGGCACGATTTTAAAGACGATTTACGGATTTGGTATTGTGACCAAATGCGAGTTCGGACATACGGAAACTCCGTCTATATGCGTTTTTGCGGATATACAGGGGAATGTGCTTGATAAACCGGAGCGTATTGATTTGAAGGATGACGGCACGAGAGCCATCGAGATGGAGATTTCCGGGATAGAATTACTGCATTTTATACATCATTTGACGGTTAATCCAATGATTTATTTGACGGAAGAAGCATGATAAATGAAGACCGTGGCGTTTTTTGATTCGGGCATAGGCGGGTTGTCGGTTCTTGAGGAGGCTTTATGTAAGTTTGACGCAAAATTTATATTTTACGCAGATCGAGAAAATGTGCCTTACGGAGAAAAACCCAGAGAAGAAATATTAAAATATGTGGAAGAAGCCGTGGATTTTTTAGCTGAAAGAGGCGCGGAGGCTGTTGTCCTCGCTTGCAACACTGCCACGAGCGTGGCGGCTAAGATTTTACGGCAAAAATACGATTTCCCCATAATCGGCATGGAACCGGCGGCAAAACGAGCGTTAGACATGGACTCAACCAAAAGGGTCTTGGTGACGGCGACGCCCGTAACGGTTGCGGGGGAGAAAATGAGAGCGCTTATCGGGCGGGTTGATAAAGAGCATTTGGTGGATTTGCTGGCGTTGCCAAAGCTTGTAAATTTTGCCGAAAAAGGCGAGTTTACCGGAGTTAAAGTTGAAACATACTTAAAAGAAAAATTAGCGCCTTATAATCTAAAGGATTATTCGGCGCTGGTTTTAGGTTGCACTCATTTTAATTATTTTAAAGATACCCTAAGAAATCTTTTGCCTGACAACGTATCGCTTGTGGACGGCAACGAAGGCACAGTAAGAGAACTTGCAAGGAGAACGGGGCTTCAGCCGAAGTCTTTGGATAATGAAGTTGAATTTTACTATTCAAAAAGAAATATAACGGATAAAAAAGAATTGATGCGGCTCGATGGCTACATAAACAGACTCAAGGTTATGCGAGAAATAAAGTAAACATCTATTGATAACCTCTAAAAACCGTTCTTTTCTTTCTT
Organism: Selenomonadaceae bacterium; assembly: GCA_017634675.1. Classification (GTDB taxonomy): domain Bacteria; phylum Bacillota; class Negativicutes; order Selenomonadales; family Selenomonadaceae; genus RGIG9201. The sequence continues at coordinate 11,753 of JAGBMX010000146.1, forward strand.
TTTCTTATAAGAAAAAGAAAGAAAAGAACCAAAAGAAAGAAAAAGAATTTTAATATAAAAATATAAAAGTGTAATGTTTAATTCTTGATTTAAAATTGATAAAGTTTTTTCTTTTCTCTTTTTCTTTGTTACTTTCTTTTTCTCTTTTCTTTTTTTCAAAAAAGAAAAGAGAAAAAGAAAGTAGAGTTTTTAGAGATGTTCTATTGAAATTTACCTCTACGCATTGTTCCTTATAAAATCCAAAAACTCGTCGCCAAAAACGGCGAGTTTTTTTTCGCCCACGCCGGAGATTTGCAAAAATTCTTCTTTCGTTTTAGGCATCGTTGTTGCAATGCTGCGGAGGGTTGCGTCGGAAAAAACCATAAACGGCGGAATTCCTATGCGGCGAGAGATGTCCAGTCGAAGCTTTCTGAGTTTATTGAATATGTCTGCATTTTCATTTGATGCGTTGGCGGTTTTGATATCGACTTTAGCGCGCTTTTCTGTTTTTACTTTGCAGAAAACCTGTTCCTTGTTGCGAAGCATATTCCATGACTTTTCGTTCAAGGACAAAGTGGGGTATTCGCTTTCGGTAACTGACAGATAACCCATCGCAACAAGGGTTTCGATAAATTCGCGAATATCTTTTACCCGCCTTTCTTTCATAAGTCCGTAAGTAGAGAGTTTATCAAATCCCCAAGTCTTGATTCGCTCCGCTTTGGAGCCTTTCAAGACGTCCGCAACCATAGACGACCCGAAGCGTTCGCTCATGCGATATACGCAGGACAAAACCATTTGAGTATCTACGGTAATGTCTTTAAGTTCCGCATTGCCCTCACAGTTTTCACAAAATCCGCAGTAATCCTTCGCTTCCATATCGCCAAAATAGTTAAGCAGGAATGCTCTCAGACAATAAGGCGTGTGACAATACTTTATCATTTGACTTAAGAGCGCCATATTTGCCGCTATCCTTGATGTATCTTCGCTGTGAGTGATGAGATATTTTTGCGTGTTTATATCGCCTTGGGCAAATAAAAGTATGCAGTCGCTTTTTTCCCCGTCACGACCGGCTCGTCCCGCTTCTTGATAGTAACCTTCGATACTCTTGGGCATATTGTAGTGTATCACAAAACGAACGTTGCTTTTGTCTATCCCCATGCCGAAAGCGACCGTAGCTACTATTACATCGGTCCTGTCATAAATAAAATCGTCCTGAGTTTGAATTCTTTCCTGATTGGAAAGCCCCGCATGATAGCGTCCGGCCTTTATTCCATGTTGCAAGAGAAAGAGATGAAGCTGTTCGACTTTTTTTTGCGTTGCGGCGTAAATTATGCCTGAATCTCCCGGATGTTCTTTTATATAGTCCAGCACGAAATTATCCTTATCAACATTTCGAAGCACTTTAAAATATAGATTGGGACGATCAAAACCGCTTATATATACTTTGGGAGATTGTAGTCTTAGAAGGTTTACTATATCCTCTTGCACCTTTGGAGTAGCGGTAGCTGTAAATGCAGCGACCAATGGTCTATATGGGAGGCGTTCGATAAAAGGGGCAATCTCTTGATAATGGGGACGAAAATCGTGTCCCCATTGGGATACGCAATGCGCCTCGTCAATTGCGATAAGAGAGATTTTTAAATTTGGCAAAACGGAATTCATGGTGTATGTGTCAAGGGCTTCCGGGGCAATATATAAAAGTTTGTAAGCCCCCTTTAAGAGGCGTTCGACTCTATTGTCCCGTTCCATCTTGTCTAATGCGCTGTTTATGAAAGTAGCGGGGATGCCGGCGGTGTTTAATGCGTCCACTTGGTCTTTCATAAGCGAGATCAGAGGCGATACAACCACGGCGACTCCATCTAAAATAAGGGCGGGAATTTGGAAGCAGATGGACTTTCCTGCGCCTGTCGGCATTATGGCTAAAGTATCGTTGCCGTTTAATATGCTGTCTATGATTTTTTCCTGAGCGGGACGAAATTCATCATAACCGAAATATTTTTTTAAGAGTTTTTTTGAGTTTGTCAAATTCATAAGTATAAATTCACTCCGTAATTTAATTCTATCGTATTTTATCATATTATCTAAAAAAATAAAATATAAAGTTTATACGATAAGGAGTGAAGTTGTATAATAGACCTATTCGGAAACCAAGAATTGATGTTGAAAATTGTAAATTTCCGCAATAAGAGAAAAACGCAAGGCAAAACGTTTCTACTTGTTCCTATAACGTGATAATAAGCGGAAACGTTTCAGATAACGGTTCACATGCTCAATCACTATCCGTTTTCTTTCAATAACAAAGTTGTGCTTTTTCTGACTGGACGTAAGTTTATGTTTTTTGCTTGTCTTAAAAGGAAGCAGAGTGTTTGCATGGATTTTGGTTATGCCTTGATACCCTTTGTCTACAATAACGGTTGTTTCAACCATTAAAGGCAATCGGCTATCCTTGAACATCGTAAAGTCGTGTTCATGCCCTTTTGCAAAGAAAACACACAAAATATCC
>JAGBMX010000018.1 GCA_017634675.1 Selenomonadaceae bacterium
AAGATTATAATATGTTTACTAAAAATATGTCTCAAAAACAAAAAAAAGATTTTAACGATAATTGGTTTGAGAACACAAATACCTTGATGTCATTGGGTGCAGTAGGATTGATTAAAAAGAGAAATGAAACTTTATCTCCGGCGGAGATAGCAAAGGCTCGCAAACAAATCCCTGAACATTATCCTTGGGTAGACCCCAAAGACATCAAACCTTTTAAACCCGAAAAATAAAAATTCATACACAGCGAAAAGCACCTCGCCGCTTGGGAGGTGCTTTTCTTATGCCCAAAAATAAGTTGATTTTTCGGTAAAAATGATTATACTAAAAGGAGAAATGTTATGTGGGAGCAGGACGAGGAAACGCAGGTAATCCCGGCGGTACGAACCAACAGCCGCCTATACTGAAAAAAGTAAATCCATTCCCGCCAGTAGACAATTCGCCGTATCATCAGTTAGTCGATGAAGACGGATATTCCCAAAAGCAGACATTTTCGCAGGAAACCAAAGACGCTATTGAGGATTATTTAGACCCCAATCCTAAAGGTTGGAGTTTGTATGCTCCTTCGCAGGAACTCAATCATGCTCTGCGAACCGGGGCGAAGCTTACCCCGGCGCAACAAACAATGCATGACAACCTCTTGAAGGGTATGCATAACCTAGGCGAGAATTTGAATTTGGTACGCTATGACCGGGTGAGTTTTATGGACGGCTTAGGTATTAAGAATTACGATAAAAAATCTATCGCTACTCTACGGAAGCAGTTATTGGGACATACTTATGACGATAAAGCTTTTGTAAGCGTTTCAATGAATAATTTTTCAAAAGCTCCGAGATATAATCCCTTCACGGATAAAGCGGTTAAAATAAACATCAAAGCCCCTGCAAAAACACAGGCGTTAATGCCCGGAACTGGCACAGGTGGAGATTTTGGAGAAATGATACTTGCGCCTAATCAAAAGTTCCGTATTACGGGTGTTCGCTTTACAGGTAAGCAGGGACGCTCGGGGGCAAACTATTATAAACAAATTGAATTAGATGTTGAAATAGTTTAAGGGGGCAAAGCAAAATGGCAAAAGGAAAAACTAAAAACAATAAAATGCAAGAAGAGCCGGATTTATCGCCGGGATTTTTCTCAAGTTATGGATATGGCGATGGCTGTTTTGTTATAACAGACCCGCAGGGGAGAAAGTTTACGGTAAAAAACGGAAAAAGAGTGAGATTAAACGAAAAATAAGCACCAAGCCTTATGGCGAGGTGCTTTTTTAATGCGGATTAAGTGATAAGTATGAGAAAACTGACGGAATACACGCCGACGAGGTTTATGGCAGAGGATTCGGTGTATGATAAAAAAGCCGCCGATTATGCGGTAAACTTCATTCAATGCCTCTGCCACACAAAAGGAACATGGGCGGGAAAGCCGTTTGAACTTATCGACTGGCAGGAGCAAATTATCCGCGACCTTTTCGGAATTTTGAAACCGAACGGATACCGTCAATTCAACACGGCTTATGTGGAAATTCCAAAGAAACAAGGCAAATCGGAACTCGCCGCAGCCGTTGCGCTACTCCTTTGTTGCGGCGATGGTGAAGAAAGAGCCGAAGTTTACGGGTGCGCGGCTGACAGACAACAGGCGAGCATAGTCTTTGAAGTCGCCGCCGATATGGTGCGAATGTGTCCCGCGCTCTCTAAGCGGGTAAAAATCCTCGCGTCTACCAAAAGAATGGTGTATTTGCCGACAAACAGCTTTTATCAAGTTTTATCGGCAGAGGCTTATTCAAAGCACGGTTTCAATATCCACGGCGTTGTGTTCGACGAACTTCACACACAGCCCAATAGAAAACTTTTTGACGTTATGACCAAAGGAAGCGGCGACGCGAGAATGCAGCCGCTTTATTTTTTGATAACCACAGCGGGAACAGACCCGCATTCAATTTGCTATGAAACGCACCAAAAGGCGATGGATATTTTGGAAGGAAGAAAAATAAACCCGACATTCTACCCGGTAATTTACGGAGCAAAAGAAGACGAGGACTGGACGAGCGAAGAAGTTTGGCGAAAGGCAAATCCCTCGCTCGATATAACCGTCGGTATCGACAAGGTCAAAGACGCTTGCGAGTCGGCAAAGCAAAATCCCGCAGAGGAAAATTCTTTCAGACAGCTTCGATTAAACCAATGGGTAAAACAAGAAGTCCGCTGGATGCCGATGTCGAAATGGGACGCTTGCGCTTTTACCGTAGACGAAGAGTCTTTAAAGGGGCGCATTTGTTTTGGCGGGTTGGATTTATCCACCACAACGGATATAACGGCGTTTGTGTTGGTTTTTCCTCCTGTTGACGAGGATGACAAATATCAGGTTCTGTCGTATTTTTGGTTGCCGGAAGAAACCTTGGATTTGCGTGTTCGCCGCGACCATGTGCCGTATGATGTTTGGGAGCGTCAAAAATTATTAAACACTACCGAAGGCGCGGTTATACATTACGCCTATGTGGAGCGGTTTATAGAAAATTTGGGCGAAAAATTCAATATTCGAGAAATAGCGTTCGACCGTTGGGGAGCGACGCAAGTAGCGCAGAACCTTGAAAATGCGGGCTTTACAATGGCGCAATTCGGGCAAGGCTTCGCATCGATGTCGCCGCCCACCAAACAGCTTATGAATTTGGTTTTGGAGCAAAGAATAGCGCACGGAGGAAATCCGGTTCTCAGGTGGATGATGGATAATGTGTTTGTGGAAATGGACGATGCGGGGAATATAAAACCCAGCAAGAAAAAATCAACGGAAAAAATAGACGGCGTGGTGGCTATGGTTATGGCATTAGACCGCGCGATAAGAGTCGGAACTTCGCAGTATGAAAGCGTTTACGACAAGCGCGGCGTGCTTGTTATATAACGCTACTCTTTGGAAAGAAGGTAAGAATATGCGATACTCTTTAACAGAGGATTTCACCGAAATAAGCGAAACGGAAGGAACAATTCAAAATCTTAGTATTTGCGCCGAAGTAGAATTGGCTGTCAGCGGCAACGAAAAATGGACTGGGCTCGTTATACTTCCACGAGAAAAATTTTGCTGGTCAGGTGGAAATGTAAAGGCAAGAGCGATAAACGGCACAGCCGAAGTGACAGTATTCCCTTTTAAGAAAGGCGGGAAAGGGGGTGGTGGCGGCAAAGACGGCTTTTCTCCTACGGTTACCATTACCGATGACGTATCGGCAAAAACCCATACTATTTCTATCACGGACAAATCGGGAACAAAAACGGCAGTTATAAACGACGGCAAAGACGGCGCTAATGTACAAATAGGGTGGATAACATATCAACATATCTTAATGCCAAACCATTTGAAACTTGACGGAAGTACAGTCACGGCTAGTGCTTATCCTCAACTCTTGAAATTTATTACTGACAACAACTTAAATATCACCGCCGCAGAATACGCAACCAATAAAGCCATGTATGTCTACGATGCAACGGGCGATACATTGACCTTGCCGGACTTTATGAATAGGTCTTTACAAGGTAGTTCTGTAATAACAACAAAAGAAGCGGGGTTGCCGAATATTACTGCTGATATACTTATGGGTGCTTTAGGCTCTGCGGGTAAGACTACTATTACATCCACTGGTGGAACGATTGGTACGGGGAGCACTCCGACTTATACTAAGACGCAGGCATTGTATATGTATAATGATGTAAATTGGCATAACAGACAGGTAAGTCCAGTTACAAACAATGAATCAGAGGCTATGAGCCATTTAGCTTTTAATGCTTCAAAATCCAATCCTATCTACGGTAATTCAACAACAGTACAACCTTCCGCTATTGGTTTGATTCCACAAGTGAGATACGCTTAATTAGGGTAGAGATTTTCTTTTTGGAAGGTGATTGAAATGAAAATTGACGAATATGACGGCGTTTCGCCGAAGAAACCGAAGAAAAATTTAGACGGCGAAAAACCGTTTAACGAAATTTCTTTCAAAACAATGGAAAATATGAGCAACGCCGATTTTAACAGGCTTATTATGAAACGAAACGCCGCCAACGAGCGGTTTTTTTAATGCGAATTTTGAGGAGGCATTTATATGGGACTATTTTCTTGGCTCTTCCGCTCTCGCGATAAACCTTTCAAAAATATATGGAGTACTCCCTTTTCATTCGGAATATCGTCGAGCGGCAAAGCCGTAAATCAGAACACGGCTATGAGAACGACCGCAGTTTACGCTTGCGTTCGTTTATTAGCGGAGTCAATAGCGGGACTCCCGCTGTGCGTGCATCAATACAAAAACGGGGGCAGAGAACGCGCCGTGAAACATCCTCTCTACCCCATTTTGCACGACGAACCAAACCCTGAAATGACGTCTTTCATTTTTAGGGAAACAATGATGACGCACCTTTTACTATGGGGCAACGCCTACGCGCAAATAGTGCGGGACGGTATGGGAAGAGTCATTGGTTTATATCCGCTACTCCCTAACCAAATGACGGTTGACCGAGACGAAAGCGGCGCGATATTTTACACATACTTGGTAAATTCCGATGAAAAGAACTCCAAACGCTGGAAGAAAAAAACTCAAGTCATTTTAAAGGCAAAAGACGTTTTGCATATTCCGGGACTTGGCTTTGACGGCTTAGTCGGTTATTCCCCAATAGCTATGGCGAAAAACGCAGTAGGGCTTACGATTTCCTGCGAGGAATACGGCGCATCGTTCTTTGCGAACGGAGCGAGACCCGGCGGCGTTTTGGAACATCCGGGACTGGTGAAAGACTACGACCGTTTACGGGATAGTTGGCAAGCGGCGTATGGCGGCTCAAACAATGCGGGGAAGGTCGCGATTTTGGAAGAGGGCATGAAATATCAAGCCATCGGCATACCGCCGGAGGAAGCGCAGTTCTTGGAAACAAGGAAATTTCAGGTTTCGGAAATTGCGCGACTTTATCATGTTCCTCCGCATATGATTGGTGATTTGGAACATTCGACCTTTAGCAATATCGAGCAACAGTCGCTTGAATTTGTTAAATACACATTAAATCCGTGGATGGTTCGTTGGGAACAGTCGCTTGCAAAAGCTCTATTTAACAAAAACGAACGGTCGCAGTATTTTATAAAATTCAATGTAGACGGGCTTATGCGGGGCGATTACCAAAGCAGAATGCAAGGTTATTCGATTGGACGCCAAAACGGGTGGCTCTCGGCAAACGACATCAGGGATATGGAAGATATGAATCCAATCCCGGACGAAGAGGGAGGAAACTTGTATCTTATAAACGGCAATATGGCGAAGTTAAAAGACGCAGGGGCGGCGTATGACCCAATGGCTGGTGACGCAGGACTTCTCGCTACTCCCGACGGCGGTCTTGTAGTTATGGAATGAGGTGAAACAATGAACAAATTTTGGAACTTTACTAAAAACGAAAACGACAAGGAGCGAACATTGCGCATTGACGGCGATATTGTAAGCGAGGCATCGTTTTGGGGCGATGACAGCGACGTAATTCCGGCAGAATTTCGTCAGGAACTTGAAAGCGGCAAAGGCGACATAAACCTTTGGATAAATTCGAGGGGCGGCGATGTCTTTGCGGCGGCGCAGATTTACACAATGCTCAAAGAATATCCCGGCAAAGTAAAAGTTAAAATTGACGGACTTGCGGCGTCTGCGGCAAGCGTTATCGCTATGGCGGGAGATACCGTTGAAATGTCTCCCGTAAGTATGCTGATGATACATAATCCGCTCACGATTTGTATCGGAAACCAGAACGACATGAAAGCAACTATCGACCGGCTAGATGTTGTAAAAGAAACCATTATGAACGCATACAATCGCAAAACGGGCATTTCCCGCGACAAATTGTCGGAGATGATGGATGCGGAAAAATACATGGACGCAAAAGAAGCCGTTGAACTTGGTTTTGCTGACTCGGTTCTCTACGACGGCGAGGGCGACGAAAACAAAACGAAAAACGCCGATTATCGCAGTATGTTTGCGAACTTGCTGACGAGCAAAATGCTCGAAAAGCAAACGACCAACATCATCGACAAAGTGTCCGCAGGGCAACTTTATAAAAGATTAAATTTAATCTCGCATTAACAAGGAGGAATTTTTTATGGCAACAGTTCAAGACCTTATAGCAAAACGCGCTACTCTCTGGGAAGGGGCAAAAACCTTTTTAGACAGCCACACCGACAAGGACGGCAATCTCTCCGCAGAGGACGCTGCGACTTACGACAAAATGGAAGCTGATGTTTTAAAACTTGGCAAAGACATTGAGCGTTTGGAGCGTCAGGAAAGAATAGACGCGCAACTTGCAAAACCCACAACGCAGCCCATCGTAAATATGCCTGTTGATAATGCAGGGGTAAAAGACGACAAAATCGGCAGGGCAAGCAAATTCTATGCGGAGGATTTCCGCAGACATTTGAGGGGCAAACCCTTAATTCACAATGTGCTTTCCGAAGTTCCCGACAGCGACGGCGGCTATCTCGTGCCGGAGGAGTACGAAAAACAAATCGTCACTACTTTGGACGAAATGAATGTGGTTCGTTCCCTCGCAAAGGTTATTTCCACCGAAAGCGAACGCAAAATTCCAATCGCAGCTACCCACTCCGTAGCGCAATGGACGGCAGAAAACGCCGCATATACGGAAAGCAATCCCACCTTCGACCAAAAGCAAATTGACGCTTATAAACTCACCGATTTAGTTCGCGTAAGCATCGAACTTTTGCAAGACTCCGCTTTCGATTTAGAGACTTACATCTTAAACGAAATAACTCGCGCCTTTGGTATCGCCGAGGAAAAAGCTTTCTGTGTTGGCTCGGGTACGGGTCAGCCCACGGGCATTTTCACGGCGAACGGCGGCAATGTTGGCGTTACGGCGGCGGGAACAAACGCCATAACCTCGGACGAGATTATTTCTCTCGTATATGCGTTAAAATCTCCGTATCGTCGCAATGCAAAATTCTTAATGAATGATGCGACAGTTTCTATGATTCGCAAATTCAAAGACATAAACGGCGCATATTTATGGCAACCTGCCCTGCAAGCGGGACAACCCGACCGCTTGCTTGGCTATGAACTTCATACTTCGCCTTATGTTCCCGCTGTGGCGGCAGAGGCTTATGTTATCGCTTTCGGCGATTTCAACAATTACTGGATTGCAGACCGCGCGGGACGTTCGCTCCAGAGATTAACCGAACTCTACGCTCCCAACGGTCAAATCGGCTATGTTGCGACCGAGCGAGTGGACGGCAAGGTTATTCTTAACGAGGGCATTCAGCTTTTGCAGATGAAGGCTTAAAAATAATCGGAGGTGTCGGCTGTGATAGTGACTCTTGAGGAAGCAAAACAATATTTGCGTATTGACGGCGATGGCGATGACAATGCCGTAATCGCGCTTTTGCAGTCGGCGCAAAACCTCTGTATGGACGTGGCGCGGCTTGACGATGAAGCGGAATTTTTAGCGGCGGGAGATGTGGCGAAAGAGGCGGTTTTATACACTCTCGGATATTTTTACGAACATCGGGAGGAACAAGACCAACATTCGCTCGTTATGCGGCTTAGGTCGCTTTTGTTTGGTGTGAGAAAGCCGGCTTTTTAGTCGGCTACTCTCTTTTATGCGAGGTTTTGTTATGCTGGATAAATTAACGGAACGAATTACAATATTGCCGCATATCGCAAGAAAAACCGACCACGGCTATGTTGTTTACGCGCATGGTACCGAAACGGCTTTCAGCGTTTGGGCAAGCGTTACGGAATATAACGCCAAGGTCGCGGACGGCAAAGTCGAAACCAAAAATAATATAGATTACAAGATTTATTGCAGGTATCGAAAAGATATACACGCAGAAGATATTGTAATTTATCGCGGGAAACGGCTGACGGTCGTAAACGAACCTGTAGAGGTTGAAGGCAGACGGCGGTTTATTATGTTTAACGCTACGGAGAATGTTGAAAATGGCTAAACGACGCAAGGGCATAATTAAAACCAATAAGTTTCTAGCAAGCATAGCGGAGCGATTTGGTGAAAGCGTCAAGAATGCGGGAATTGAACAACTCCGAAAAGGCGCGGAAACAATCGCTCGAACAGCGAAGGAACTTTGCCCAACAAAAACGGGAACTCTAAAAAATTCAATTAGAGTCGTCGACCGAAGCACAAAAAAGAAGTCCAAAATTCAAGTTATCGCAGACGCTACCAACGACAAGGGAGTTTGCTATGCCCGAATCGTCGAATTTTCGCCAAAAATGGGCAAACCTTTTCTACTTCCGGCGCGAGACGAACATGCAGATGAAATCAGGGGTAATGCGCTTGACGCAATCCGAGACGCAATTCAAAGGGAGTGTAAAAAATAAGTGGACATCAGAAAGCTTGTTTACGAAACTCTTATTAACGACGCTACTCTCTGCGCCTTGCTTGCGGAGGGAGCAAAATCCGTTTATACGACATATTCCGAAGACGCGGGAACTTATCCCGTCGTCGTTGTTTCCTTGGTTGACGATGTGCCGGAACTGCACGCTGATAATAAAGAAATCGCTTCTCTAATCCGTTTTCAGGTAACAATAATCACGGAGGACGCGGAGTACAACGCTATCGAAAGTCTTGTGAAAAAAGATATGCTTGATTTAGGCGCGATGAGGGCTTTAACCACGGAATATCGGGATAATCAACACTTTAGGGTGTTGCAGTTTAGAATTCCAAATTTAGTATAGGAGTGATTTGAATGTCAAAAATCGGTGTTGATAATTTACATTTCTTCCCGGTAACAAAAGACGATGAAACGGGAATAACCTACGGCGTGGGCGTGGCTGTTCCCGGCACAGTCTCCATTGATATAAACCCTGCGACGGATAACGCTACTCTTTACGCAGACAATATGGCGTGGGAAACGGCGAACTCTATGGGCAAGATTGAGGTTTCCATCGAACTTGCCGACCTGCCGAAATCTATTCAGGCGGCTTTGTTGGGGCATAGTATCGATGCGACAACAGGACGGCTTATTTCAAAATCTACGGACGAGTCCCCGTATGTCGGCATTAGTTTTGCGGCTCTGAAGGGCAACGGCGCAACTCGCTATGTAAGGCTCGCTAAAGGGCGTTTTGTCGAAAGCGAGGACAATTATCAAACGAAAGGCGAAAACATCGAGTTTCAAACGCAGAGCATAACGGCGAATTTTGTCGTGCGTAAATACGATAAGGTTTGGAAAGAAACAATCGACAGCGACGATACGGAAACGGGCGTTGCGGACACAATAGCGGCATGGTTTGACTCTATGGGCGTGTAAAAGGCGGGGCATCCCGCCTTGTTTTTATATAAGGAGTGTTTGAAATGGAAAAACTCGAAATCAAGATAAACGACAAAGTTTACACAGCGGCAAAACCCAAAGCGCGACTTTGGAAGAAACTGGTAAATTTCGACGAGCATAAAGGCGACCTGTCCGCCGAAGAATTTATCGACGCGCACGCAGAAATTATGGCGGAGGTGTTCCCTGAACTCGACAAGGATTTTATCCTTGATAATGTGGATTTGGACGAAATTTTGAACATTTACTACAAAATTTTCATGTGGATGACAAAGCTACTCACTTCCAAACTCAATAATGTAAAAAACGCCGAAGGGGACAACTAAATATTAGTCTGTCCCAATCGCAACAGGTTTTGTTTTATTTCATGGGATTTTGTAAAGAATATGGGTGGACGCTTGCGGAGGTAGAAAACTCCTACTTGGAAGATTTGCTTGAAATGACAATAATTAACGGACTCATTGACGCAAGTTTAAACCCAAAAAATAAAGTTAAATACATTGACGATATTTTGTAGAAAGCGGTGAGGAAATGGCGAAAAATCAGAGCATAGAGGATTTATACATAACGCTTGGTTTAGATGTGTCGGAACTCACCAGCGATTTTATCGAAGTTGATAAAACAATCTCGGAGAATTTGGCGAAAATTAATAGGGATAAAAATTTCATCAAACTAAATGCACAGATTGAGATGAATAATTTAGACCCTGTTAAAGATGCGCAGGAAATTTTACAAGTCAAAACCAACGAATTAACTGATTTAATCGAGGGACAACGTCAAAAAGTAAAACTTTTGGAAGCCGCATGGCTGGATTTGGCGAATAGTCACGGTTATTCGAGCGATATTGCAAGAAGAGCGGAAGAAACGCATTTAAGGGAAACGGTAGCCTTACAGGAACTTGAAAGAGAACTAAGGCAATTAGAAGAAGCCCAAGGAAGCGTAAACGGCGAACAATTGTCGGCTTTTGCGCAGGCTTTGCAATCGGAAGATGCGACAACCGCTATTGAAAGCATAAAAAACGCTTTTAGCGATATGACGGATGAGGTTGCGCAGTCTAATCCCATATTGCAAAAAGCGATAAATGTTATTTCTAAATTTAAAAATCCGTATGTTGTAGCGGGCGCGGGGGCGGTTGCGCTGGCTACTCTTCCTCTGGTGGCTCATAAAGCGTCCGAAAGTCTTATAAATATGGCTCGACCCGCTATCGAAGCCGGAGACGCAATATATCAATTATCAAGGCGTATGGGCGAATCCGTCAAATCCGCGTCTCAATTTAACGACGCTTGCAAATTAGCGGGTACGGACGCAGATTATCTTTTGGAGCAACTAGAAGATTTATCTAAGGATTGGCTAACCGGCGGCTCGGAAAAAACGGACGCTTTGAAAGCGTTTGGAGTAGATTTGACAGATGATGAAGGAAATTTAAAAAGCTATCATGACCGCATGGTGGAATTAGCCGAAGGCATGAAACGGGCGGAAGAAGCGGGGCAAAAGTTGGAATACCAACAAATGCTCACGGAAGAAAACACGGCTGAAATGATAACGGCTGTGGAAAATTACGGTCGCGCCTTAGAACGTGTCGGCGATATAACAAAAAACGGTCTTGGTAATCCGCTGGAAGCTAAAGAACTGGCTTTTGATATGCGAGTGCTTGACGCTCAAGCCGATGAATTATCCAGAGCCTTTTCTGCCGCATTAGTTCCCGTTGCTAAAGAGTTAATCCCAACCGTTACTTCTAACCTAAAACACATGGTTGATGTTGTAAACCAAAACAAAGACACCATAAAAGAACTTGGAGAAATAGCCGGAACTGCTCTGTCAAGCATTGCAGGACTCGCAAAATACGCCGCAAACGCTCTGGCGGCTGTTGCGGCAGGTTTGAGAGAAGTTTTGGAGGACGACCAATCCGCTGAACTTGATTTAGTGGTTAAAGATAAATCCATTAAAACTCTTGAAGATTTTAAAAAATACGAAGAAAAAATGGGGACGGATTGGTTTTCACAAAATCCTCAAGCTATGCGTACGGAAGCCCTTGAAAAAATGGCAGACGCAAGCCTAAGAGCGAAGTGGAAACAAATTTTAAAAGCTCGCGCCGAAGAAGAGGAGGCTGCGAAAGCCGCCCAAGAAGCCGATGCAACGAGCGCAAAAGATACTACCGCAAAGCTACTCTCGGAAGAACTAAAGAAATTAAAAGAAAGTTTAGATACGGAAGAAAGTAATTTTGCCGAGCAACAGTACAAAGCGACGCACACGGCTCTGCAAAATGAAATATACGATATAAATCAGTGGAAAGACGCGATGATGAAATCTGCGGAAGCCGTAAAAGCGTCCGAAGAAGATAAGGCTCGCATCGTTAAACTCGCCGAAGCCAAAATTCAAGAGGCTATCCGCAAGTCTACCGAGGAAAGCAAACAGCGAGCGCAGGAATATCTTGCCGAAGCGCAGGAAATCGCATCTGAAAAAACTGCGTCAGCTTACGAAAGAGAAATTGCCAAAATAAAAGAATGGAAACAAAAGGCGAAAGAAAAAGCCGATACCGTTCAAGATTTAGGCGCAAAAGCCGAAGAAGTCGCCGCGATTGAGATAAATGCCGCCGCTAAAGCCGCCAGAGCCTATGAAGACGAAGTGGAGCGCATTAAAAACGCCACAAAGTCTTTCCAAGACGAAATTTATGAACTTACGCATTCCCAATACGAAAACGAAATGCGTAAAATCATGGAGAAATATCAGCAGGGTTTGAAAGAAGGCGTAGATAAAAGCGTTCTTGACGATTGGATGCGGGTAAAAGTCGCAAAAGTCAACGAAGACGCAAGAACTCAAAAAGGCTATACCCGAGGTAAATTTTCATATAATCCTTCGTATGAAGTGCCGGATTATGTGGGGCAGGTTCAGGAACATTTGGGAGTTCCGGCGAACGCTACTCTTTATCAAAACTCTGCGGGTAAGATGTACGAAGCCGCAGAGATTATACGGGGCGTTTCAAAAGATTTTCAATCTACGGCGGGGCAACAATCGCCTGTTTACGATGTGTTTGGCAATCTCAAAGAAGGCTGGACTGAAATGTCCGGCGGTTTCGGAAAAATATTGTCTTACACGGGCGAACTTGCCAACAAGACGCAACAGCTTCAGCAAGCAACGCAAGCGTACGGTTCGCAAGTACAACGAGTTGTATCGCAACAATCCAAAATGCCCGTCAATATCTCAGGAAGAGAACCGGGATGGACGCAAGTCTATGACATAGCGGGAAACAAAATGGAAGGGTGGCTCGAAAAATACGGCAGTTTCGGGCATATAATAACAAACACACTGGCGGAGGAAACCGCCAATTTGCAAACCAAACTGCAAGATATGAACAATGCAGATTTATTAACCGCCAATCAGCAACTTCAGAACGCTTCGCAATATGCCGAGCCGCAACCTCAAAACGATTACAGTCAAATTATACAAGCTATTCACGGCATTCAAGTGCCTGTGGAAAATCCTACCATCAATGTAAATATAGACTCAGCGGTGACGCAAGACAGCGAAGCTATGACGTGGCTCGCCGATATTGTAGCGAATAAAATTGCGCCGATTGTCGAAAACGCCGTAGGGGGTGGTTCAAATAGCTATTAAAATCGGAGACGTTTATTCCTTGGCAAATCCTCAAGACGAAATCATAACTCCCGACGATAGGCAAGAGACTCTTGAAATTATCGGGAGTGTTGTCGTGCAGGATTTCGGTCGGGTAGAGTTGGGCGATAAAATCAGCTGGACACTACAATTCTGGAAGAACGATTGGAATAAAATCATAGGCTATTGGAGTAACCGCGAATTGGTGGAGATAACGGATGCGGCGGGGGAAACTTTCTATGCAAGGGTAGTTGTCAGAAGCTACTCCCGCATTTACAAGTTTGAAAATCTCGCTGTCGAAGCAAAAATTGAACTGTGGAGGGTATGAAAATGAACCAGTACATAAATTTTTACATGAACAATCCAACTAAAGGCGGCGCGGACGGCACGGTAATTTCTACGGATAATGCGGAAAATGCTCCGCTTGCCGTAACACTTGACGCTTCGCAAAACGAATCGAAAATTGTAAAAGTCGCTGTTCGTTGCGAAGCGGGATTTCAAGCGGAAGCGGGAACGATAATTTACGCTTCCGGCACGACCGCATCAAAATGGTCGTTCGCTCTCGATAACGATTATGCGGACGCAACGGAAGCCGCGTCTGCTGTTTTCGGCGCGAATATAACCATAAACGATATTATAGACACCACAAACACGATATTTTGGGCGAAGGCGACGGCGAGTTCCGATGAAAATCCCGGCACGGATATAACCGTCAATCTTGTTTGCCGCGCGACGATAACTCCCGTTTAAAAGGGCGTGAAAATCAATGAGCGAATATCTTAAACTTTACGGTGGAACGGTAACAAGCGGAGGTACGGACGGTACGGCGATTTCGGAGGATATGGCGCAGACAAATCCCGTTTCCGCTTCGTTAAACGCAAAAAACGCAGAAACAAAAGCGATTAAACTTGCCCTTCGATGTACGAGCGGTTTTCAGACTTACGGAAATACTACCGTCAAGGCTTATTATTACAACGGTAAGGCTTATGTTGATACGGGCGGGAATATTGGTAAATTCAGCTTTGCCGCAGACAATGGCTACTCCGACGGCGCAGACGCTATAGCAAATGCAACTTGGACGAGTTCTCTTACGATTAGCGATGTCATAGGAAGTACAAATCAAGTGTTCTGGGTAAAGATAGCAAGCGACGCAACGCAAATCCCGCAGAAGGACACAACGGTTTCAATTCATGTGGAAGGCGTAGTCGAAGCTGTTTAATACGGAGGTGACACTATGTATCGTTATTTAAATCCCGGGTATATTGATTTGTTTAAAAATACTCCGGGGACAGAGTACAATCAAGTCACGGATAATACAAAGGTGAAAACCAAAACAGGCGTGGGATTTTGTTCCAGATACCCTGGGGAGATGCAAATACCGACTATTCCTGCGGGTATTAAAGAAATGTGGTTCAAACTAGATTATTACACTACAAGCGCACAGCTACTTTTTCAATTACGGATACGTTCTTCAAATACTTATTGCGGTTTTGGCTATAATGACGGCGCAGGTTTTTATGAACAGCGTGTATATGTCAACGGCTCTTACACGAGTTTATCCTGCAATCAAACTCTAGGTATATCGACATATTGGTTTCATATTTTATCCGATGCGTCAAACGGGATATTTGAATGTATTCGCGATGATGTAACATTGTTCTCAAAAACAGGAAATATTCTAAACGGAGAAGATATATCAAACATTACTTGCGGGCAAAATTATAGCAACGC
The DNA here is from genome assembly GCA_017634675.1 of Selenomonadaceae bacterium. GTDB lineage: Bacteria > Bacillota > Negativicutes > Selenomonadales > Selenomonadaceae > RGIG9201. Next base: position 14,629 of record JAGBMX010000018.1, read on the forward strand.
AAATAGACTAATTTCCAACATTATCGTTTCAGATACGGCGATAGATATGGCGGAGCAAGTTATGGCTATTCCCTGCAATATCACCACAGATATGACCGACAACGGCGATGGGACTTACACGGCTACTGCGTTAAACCAATATTTGCGTTTTGGGCTTGACAGTAGTATCGCTACGACATTGGCAAGCGGAACTAAAATTACGGGAGCGAGTTTGGCGGCGAGAAGTTGTATTCGAGACGGCGAAGGAATAGAGACTCTTGAAGCGTATGACGGGGCAACTTTGCTTGGCTCTGACTCCATACCTACCACAGACAAAACAGGAGTATCTGTTGGGGTAACTTTGGATAATACGGTAAGTCAATTTTTAACCCATAACTACGAGTGGAGAGCGAAGTGATGATATGGCGGCGACATTAACCCCAGAGCTATATGTTTCAAAGCAAATACCTAACCACGCTACTCTAAAGCCTGAATTATATGTTTCAAAGCAGATACCTAATAATTCTACTCTGACACCCGAATTGTTCGTTTCAAAACAAATACCGAACCATTCCTCATTAAAGCCTGAATTGTTCGTTTCGGGAAAGTTTCAATTTAATGTCAAAGACGACTACGATACGGAAGTAGAATATAAAAACACTCCTGCTTGGCGTTATGAAAATGCGGGGTATAAAGAGCAAACTCTGTTATATGGCACGACTATTGAAGCTACATCGGAAAAATCTACGACAGGTACGGCTTGGTATCAAACTAACAGAAAGCCTTGTTTCCCTATTCCGTCCTGTGACGAAGTTTGGATAAAGACCGACATTTGGAATAGCGGCACAACTCAATGGAGGGTTCAATGGGGTTACGACGATGGACTTTTATTGTGGAACGGTAAACTTACGCTTGATATTGGCGGTAGCGGAAAGCAAAACACCAGTATTTCCTCCGAAGGATTGCATACTTTACTTGCCCATTTCAAAAGCGGAACACAAGGTTTAGCCGAATACTGGTGGGATGGCGTAAAAATTTATACTTACGAAGGCGCAACGGGCAATAATGGCGCTGAAACAATGGACACGCTGTTCTTTATGTCCAACAATTCCAATGTGCTGTTTTCAAACACTATTATTTCTAACGAAGAAATAGGGCTTGATGATAATGTATCTCCCAACGATAAACAATGGCTAATGCCGAGTTTTTCTACGAATTGGAGTACATCTCAAGATTTCTGCGGGAAAATGAGCAACAACGGCAAGGTTGCATGGCTGTTCGATTACGATATGAGCGACAAAATCGCTATCTATAACGGTATTTCGGTATCTTTATATATGAAAATCGCCGTAATGGTGAAGCATTTATATCTCTATTCGGGCGACGCTACTCTGCTTCCTACCGATATGACGCTTGAATGTTCCGATGACGGTGAAACTTGGACGGCGTGTGGTTCGCTAGAGCCTGACACAAGCGGTTACAAAGTCATAAACGCTACCGTGGCGCGACCTTATAATTACTATCGCTTGACCGGCAACGACACGACCGAAAAAAGTTTGAGTAACATTCATATTGATGCGGTTACGGGACTTCCACCTGTTTCATTTACATCGAATTTTGACACTAAAATCTCCCTTTCAAACCTCGTTCAAATGGAAGCCGACACCAAACGCTTAATTCTAGGTGAAGCTATCCACGCAGAAGTCAAAGCGGACACGAAACGAACCATTGCCAACGAGATAACGCCAAAGTTCGACACCAAGCGGGAAGTTACCAGCAAACTTGTTCATGTCATTGTTTCTTCCGATACGGCTAGAGTCAAAAGAAATAGAGTCGATGCCGAATTTGACACACAGCGAAACAAGGTTTTGATTTTAACGGTCGAAGCGGACACAAAACGCGATGTCAAAGCAGCGATTTACCATATAGAAATTTCCTTCGATACCAAACGAAACTTATCTTTTCAAATTGAGCCGGAATTTGACACAATTCGTATTTTGCCGCATTTCGTCAATGTTGAAATCGACACTAAACGACTCATAGCCAAATCCATTGAATTTGCGGGAGATACGAGCCGAAAACTTCCGCATTGTTTGGATAAACTCGCAAACAGCGGAATACAAAGCGTAAACCTGCATTTACAGCCGGGGACGCTTTCGGACACATTTACCCTTACCGGGATAAACAAAATCTATCCAAAAGACGTTGTCGAGGGCGTATTGTTGGATTTTCCGTACCATTTCCAAGCGGAAGAAACAAGCGAGAACGGCATTTTATTTACAGTCGGAAAAACAATGTACGATGCGGATAAAATGCTTTATATGCCGATAATTTATTCCTTAAAGGATTTTAATCGGAGAGAGTTTACCGCTAGGGATGGCAGCACAACAATCAAAGGCTACGCCGCAAGTCAGCATTCGGAAAAATTTGCTTCCGCTTTAGGCTTTGAATTTCATTTTCTTGCAGACGATTTTCTTCCAAAAGAAGATTATTCCGGCACGGAAACAACGTATCAAAGCCTTTTGTCTTCGCTTTACGGCTGGACATCCAATGTGCCGCGACGGAGATATATCGTCTTTGTACGAAACAAAACCGAATTGTATGTTTTAGAGCGAGGGCATGAAACGGGGAATATCGACCTTGACAGTTATAGGTGGTTCAATCATCCGTCCTATAATCGAAAACTCATAAGAACGACTTGGAGCAAACCCACGACGGAATTGGAAGGAATAAGCGGCGGAGTTTCCAAAGGCGTTTATTTTATCTCCAAAAACGACCAAACGCCTAAACCGAAGGACGACGGCGTAACCGATACGGAGGAAAATGTCGAACGCAACGACGGCATGAATGACAATCGAGTCAAGTATACGGAGCGAAAAAATACCGACGGCTCGACTACCAGAACGGACTATGATTATATTTCAACGGGCAGAAACTACCTCGTAAGGCAAATAACGGAGGTAACGACAAAGCCTACAACGACTGATCCAACAACCGGGGTAACGGTCGCAGGGTACACCAACACTCGCGTGACAAAATATTCATACTTACCCGGCGGTTGGCGGCATATGGTAGTATTTGAAAACAATGTCAAAGTTGAGGAATCGGAAGACCACAGCGGCGAAGTCGAAGACGAAGTAACAAACAACACGGCTTCTTCCGTATATCGAGGTCGCGCCGGAGACGAGGGAAACGAATTTGTTGATAACCAGACGGATTTGGCTTACGGCGGCTCTTGGAAAACTTCGGGAGTCAACGGTTCGACGCTGTTAAATACCGTTGATGTGCCTGTTAAGGATTATAATACGGCTTCGATGTATCTGAACGAATTAGAGTGGATGGATAGGTGCATTGAAGAAACCGCTACTCTCACAATAACCGCTCCCGTTAAAAACGGAGTTATTGCCGATGAAGACAATCATGTGTTCGATTTCTTTGACACATATACTTTAAACGGCAAAGAATATTATTTGGAGTCGAATACAGTCGCATTTACTCCGAGAAGTTTAACACAGCAACTTACTTTAATAAGGTGGTACAAATGAACGGATTGAAAAGATTGGAAGCGGCGATAAAAACGGCTGTTTCCAAAGCGAAAAAAGGCAGACCTGCCGAGCGGGGGATAGTGCAGGGAAATTCCGTTTTAGTCGGAACGAAACTTTATGCAAAGCAGCTCGCCACAGATTTATCTGTGGCGAGCGGCGATGTGGTATGGGTGCAAATCACGGATGACGAAACAACGGCGGTAATAGTGGGGGCATAACGATGAAACAAGTGCAAATTGCAAAAGTAAACGGTTCAACCTGCATTGACGCAACGGGTAAAGAACTCATCCGAATAGGCAATATGAATGTAAGAGCAGGAGATGTTGTCTGGACGGACGGGCGATGCATTTATGGAAATATGATGCATAACACCGAGCCGGAGATTTCGTTTGCAAATTCATCGGATATGAAGGCTCCGGGAATACCGCTTAATACAACGGTAGGGTTATTGATTTATACTAAAAATCATAAGATTTATAGGTATACAAATTCATACTTTCGTGGTTTTGCAAATAACGCAAAAATATTTGGACTAAATAGTAAGGCTGTTCTAAATAAAGGTTCAATTTTTGATATGGATATTGATGATAAAGGGCAAGCATGGGAAATAAGTGCTGAAAAAACTCCTTTTTATTACGAAAATACCCCAAGCTGGTGGCTGTATAATGATATTAGAACAGTTGCTTCAGCTTTTACGCCAAGCGTAATGAACTTACGCAATCTTCCGTCCCACCACAGTGGCAAGGATACTATGTTAACGTGGTTTATTGGCAATGAAAATAATACTGTTGTTCAAAAAATAGGAGAACCCAAAATTGAAAAACATGATTTACACATTTATCACAATGGTCAAATTAGTACAACGTTTAATCTCGGAAAATTTGCGACCAAAATAAAAACTGAAATAACAGATTTATTAAATTCTGTTCAAGATAGTGAATTTTTAAGTTTTGTTTCTAGTATTAATATAACTTTATCCTATCTACATATTAACGATAAAGGTGAGTGGAGCGGATTAATTCATTTAACCGGCTATGGTTTAGCATATAAAGATTTTCAAATAAAAGTGTACCTACCGTCCGTTGTTATTATCCATTGTATTCCTAGTGACAACGATTATCAAAGCAATAGTATCTATTTTATTGTTAATGGTAGGTCAAAACCAATATCCAGAACATATACAGAACAGTATACCGCTCGATATGATTCTATATGGTTTGCAAAAAATGGTCATTTAATTAAGGAGATTTATCGGGCTAGAAGCATATCACCCGATGAACCGTTTATTTACAAAACAGATACAAGATTAACAGAAAGTTTTCAAAATCAATTAGCTTTTCTTAAAGGGAATCTAACAGGGGTATCAACTTCTTCAGAACGTATGTCTCTGGAAAGCTTTTTTGAAAGCGAAAGAGACTCATGTTTTTTACCCATACAAGATGATTTTTGCGTAAAAGCAACAGGTTACTATGATATAGATTTCACAACGATATACAAAAAAAACAATGTGTTATTTAGTGCCCCTTCCGAAATAACCCAGATTACACCAATAAATGAAACAAAAAAAGAATACTTATTTAGGTGTGGCTATACTATCTATACATATTTGAACGGGAAGATTTCTCGCGTTACATGGAATAATATGCCTATTACTGCTAATAATTGGCGTTTGAGATATATGTCGCAAATACAAAATTTAAGAAAAAAAGAGGAGGAAATACCATAATGGAAATCAATTACATTCAACTTGCTCTCGGCATATTTTCAGCTATGGTGAGCGGGCTTGTATCATTCATCTGGTGGAAAATCAAAAAGCTGGACGAGAGACGTGAGGAAGCCCTGCAAAAACAGCGAGAAGAGCATGAACGGGCGGAGGAAAATTTGAAGAATGAAATTCTCTCTCTAAAGGAAGGAACGCTGTCGTTACTCCGCAACGAACTGGTGGAAACCATGACTGCTTGCGAAGAAATAGGGTTTAAACGAATTTATCAAATCGATAATGTAACGCACATGATGAAAGCCTATAAGAGTTTGGGCGGGAACGGCGTAACGGAAAGTTTGTTCAAAGAATTTAAGGAACTGCCAACGGGAAGCGGGGTGAAAAGAAATGAAAAACCTTGATGTGAATACGGTTATATCTTGGGGACTTGTTTTTATGGGTGTGACAGCCGTTGTCGGGTGGATATGGATTTCGTTAAGAACGGGAACTTCAAGCGGAACTGAAGTGCCTATTTCCATCATCAGCGGTCTTTCCGGCGTTTTGACAGGGAAAAACATCGTAGAAAACAAATTGAAACAGTTAAAACAAGAAGCTACTCGCGCAGAAAACAATCCATACGATAATTTAACCGATGAGCAAAAGCGAGAAGTCGACCAGATGATTGCGAAAATACTCGCTAATGGCAAAGTGGATTAAATCGTTTGATTTTTTACGATATTTTCAAACGATTTTTTTATTTTTTATTTTTTGAAAGGGGAATTTTTATGGGAAAGTAAAGGATTTTTTCGAATATTTATGGTATATTAACAAGCGTAAGTATTGACAGTTTGGTTTGGAGGGGAAGGATATGGCCAAAACCGCTATAAAAACGGAATTGGGCGATATTACGGCTAAACATTACGCAGACGCTATCGTAAATGCGGCAAACAACAGCTTGCTTGGCGGAGGCGGAGTTGATGGCGCAATTCACAGAGCCGCAGGAGAGGAACTTTTAGAAGAATGTCGGACGCTTGGCGGGTGCGAAACCGGGCAAGCAAAAATCACCAAGGCATATAAATTGCCATGCGATTATATTATACACACCGTTGGTCCGATATGGAGCGGAGGAAATTATGACGAAGCGGAACTTCTCGCTTCTTGCTATAAAACTTCGTTGGAACTCGCCATCAAGCGTGGAATCCGAACCATTGCGTTTCCGTCGATTTCTACCGGGGTTTTTGCTTACCCGCTAGACGAAGCGGCAAAAATAGCCGTACAAACGGTAAAAGAAGTTGTAGCTAAAAACCCGGAGGCTTTCGATGAAGTAATATGGGTGTTGTTTGACAAAAAGACAAAATCGGCGTATGATAGAGCTATAAGTTGAAAGGCTCTTTTTCCGTAGTCGCGTGCATAATGCAAAAAAACGTCTTGCAGAATTTGCAAGGCGTTTTTTTGTTGGAGAAATTGGAGGCAGTTATGGAACGAGTGAAAATTATTGAAACGGATTTAAAATTCAACGACCTTGTGGAACGTAGCGTTACGGATATGATTGTAATCCACCACACGGGAAATCCTACGGATGATGATTTGAACGCATCGGAAATCCACCAGATACATCTTAATCAAGGGTGGTCGGGGATAGGTTACCATTTTGTTATTCGCAAAGACGGAACTGTAGAGCGGGGCAGACCCGATTGGGCGATTGGAGCGCACGCAGAAGGCGAAAACTCCCATACCATTGGTATTCATATTTGCGGGAACTTTGAGATGGGAACGCCAACGGAAGCGCAAATTGAAAATCTCGCTTTGCTTATAGCGAACCTTTGCGAAGATTACAAACTGCTGATAGACCGCAACCATATCGTTGGACATAAGGAATTGATGTCGACGGCTTGCCCCGGCAAACATTTATTTTCATTGATAGACACAATAGTGGGCAAAGCCGTTTATTATTCTCTGCAAACCTCGCAAAATTCTCGAGCAAAAAACGAGCAAAAAACCGCGACAAATGGGGATTGTGCGGGTTTAACCTCGCAAAATTCTCGAGAAACCTCGCAAAAAAAAGAGTTGCCGGAAATTAAAATTTGGCGCTTTTTTAAAGAAAAAGGACTTAATGACTGTGCGGTTGCGGGGATTATGGGCAACCTTTATGCCGAAAGCGGGCTTATCCCTACCAACCTTCAAAACAGTTTTGAAAGCAGCTTGGGTGTGAACGACGAAGGCTACACCGCAAGCGTAGACGATGGTTCTTATAGTTTTGAAAGGTTTATAAACGACGGCGCAGGTTTCGGGCTTGCTCAATGGACGTATTATACGAGGAAAGCAGGACTTTATGAGTTTGCAAAACACACGGGTAGAAGCATTGGCGACCTTGATATGCAATTAGAATATTTATGGGACGAATTGCAAAAATACGAAGATTTAATGGGCAAACTCCGTAACGCAAAAAGCGTCCGTGAAGCAAGCGACGCATTTTTGTTGGATTTCGAGCGTCCGGCAGACCAAGGCGAGGGACAGAAGTCATACCGTGCGGAATTTGCCGACGAGTTTTATGAAAAGTATGCGAGTGATTTTGAAGGAGAAAAAATTATTATGGAAAACGAAAAAAGGTATAACACGATTGAAGAAGTGCCGGAGTGGGCGAAACCTGAAATTGAATATTTAATAAAAGAAAAAATTATTCAGGGGGACGGGAAAAATCTCGATTTAAGTCACGATATGCTCCGAATTTATGTGTCAATGTCGAGAGCCTTTAAAAGAGTGATAGGTATTTGTTATTAAAATAGCGTTAAAACGCAAAATAAAGCCCATAGGAGCGTCAAAAATGTTCACGCAATAAAAACCTTCGCGTGAGATTTTTGAAAGTTCTTATGGGCGATTTTTTATTTTTAAAATGTTATTGTATACAAATAAATTAACTTGATTTTATCTCCTTTCAGAGCTAATGTACACACACCGCAAGGGAATGGGAAAGTTTGAAAGGAGAAAAACCATGTGGAGCAAAGGAATAATTGAGGTTGACGGAATTAAAATATACTACGAAGTAAAACACTTTGAGGAAGGCTCGGATTTTGGGATTGACGGCGGCAGGATTTCAAAATTGGAATGCCGCGCGAACGATAAGATAATATTGCATTACGAGCGAGGTTGGAGCAAAAAACCGGAAACGAGGTTAGCCGCCAAAGCCTACGAGATTTTGAAAAAGAAATACAATTAAAGCGGGAGAAATTGCAAATGAACAAGTTGGTAAAAATTTTTATGAGACGTGATGAATTAACTCACGAGGAAGCCGTGGATTTGGTTCAAGAAATGCGTGAGCGTGTGCTTGACGGTGAAAATCCCGAAGAAGTACTGTACGATGAAGGACTTGAGCCAGACTACATTTTTGAATTGATTTAACGAAAAAAACCGCTCGCAAGGGCGGTTTTTTTCGTTGTAAAATCTACCACTAAATAACTTTGACATTATCACATTTGAAAGGATTTTTACATATATTTATCTACAGTCTGAGACTGTGGAAAACAGTCTTTTTTTGAAAGCAAGCAAGAATATTGGAGATTTTAGTGTTACTATTCACGGTGAAGAAATTGAAAAAAAGTATTAACAATTCCCCAAAGTTATCGACAAATAAAGTAAGATAGCGAGGTAAAGCAAAATGGGCGGCAATTATGAGGGGTCACTTTATAAAGATTATGAACGTATTACGGAGAAGTATTAAAGCGTTGAGAAGGAACTTGACGTTCTTAAATACAAGTACCGTCTGCGGGAGCAATTAATCGCTCGCCTACGAGCCAAGGAAGCCGTACAAGCTTCAAAAGAAAAAGACTTGGCGGCGCAAGTGGAGGCGCTAAAAAGAGAAGTGGCTAGGCTTATTGCCCTTCGTGAAACTGATAGCACCAACAGCGGTTTGCCTACCTCTAAGACCACGCTCCATAAGAAAAAACATATTCCTAATTCTCACCCTAAAACTTACAAGCGCATCGGAGGTCAACCGGGGCATGCGCAAAAGAAGTTAGAACCATTCAAAGACGATGAGGTCACAGAGCACGAAATTCACGTGCAGCCCGTATGCCCGGAGTGCGGTGGAGAACTTGAACAGATTGACGACGGCTCCACAAGGGATGAACTTGACTATGGAGTGACTGTCCGTAAAATACGTCGCCACCTCCCCACTTGTCGTTGCAAAAAATGCGGCAAGACTACACACGCAAAGATTCCCTAAACACTTTCGGCAGATAACCAATATGGTGCTCGTACCCGAGTCCTGATATTAGCTTTGGCCAATGATGGCAATATGAGCATAAATAAAATAGGTCGTACAATAAGAGGACTTACAGGGGGAGAACTCAGCCCAAGCGAAGGGTACATAGCCAAACAACAGAGCTTTGCCGCCCAAAAACTAGATAGTTTCAGTGAGGAACTACAAAAGAAGTTGCGTTCCCTCCCGTTATCGTACTGGGACGATATGGTCATAATGATTAACAAACGGCGACCAAATATTAGACCTATTCGGAAACCGAGAATTGATGTTGAAAATTGTAAATTCCCGCAATAAGAGAAAAACGCAAGGCAAAACGTTTCTGCTTGTTCCTATAACGTGATGATAATAAGCGGAAACGTTTCAGATAACTGTTCACATGCTCAATCACTATCCGTTTTTTCCAATAACAGAGTTGTGCCTTTTCTGATTGGGCGTAAGTTTATGTTTTTTTGTCTTAAAAGGAATCAGACTGTTTGCATGGATTTTAGTTATGCCTTGATACCCTTTGTCTATAATAACGGTTGTTTCAACCATTAAAGGCAATCGACTATCCTTGAACATCGTAAAGTCGTGTTCATGCCCTTTTGCAAAGAAAACACACAAAATATCCTCTGTTGAGCTGTTTAATACCAACTGTGCT
>JAGBMX010000147.1 GCA_017634675.1 Selenomonadaceae bacterium
CCTTTCAGGGGAGGCTCTCTTGTTTTGCTGTAGTGCCTTCCCTGAAAGGGGAGGGGGACCGCGAAGCGGTGGAGAGGTCCTCTGTGAACGGCACTAATTCGCCTTTCGCATCACCGTGTTGTACTACCCGTGAATAGTAACTATCCCTGCCCATTTGTATAATCTTTTCCGTTGAAAACTATTGCATCTCAATAAAAAGCCTCCTCTCTTGCGCTATCAAAATCGAAATCTGCCGGGAGAGGATTCCTTTTTCTTATTTCCAACAAATCGTTAACCGCGGATATTTTTTCTTCAACATCTTTATCTTGGACGGGATTTTTTTGTTTTATCATTCCATCTGCAATAATTAACAAAACTTTTAAATCGTTGTCTGAAAGCATAGAAATTTTATCATAAGCTGCTTGTTGTAACGTCATAGTTATCCACCTTTTCTCATTCAACGCTTATCCCGTTATCCCTGCCCATTTGTATAATCTCTTCCGTTGAAAACTTAGAAACTTGCAACCTAGAGTATTAAATTTTTATCTGCGCTCGACGGCAACGCGTCGGTCTAAATAATAAGGCTCGGTTATCGAAACGTCTTGCATTTTGTCTAAGGCGTAGGGGAGCGCTTTGCCGTCCGCATCGTATGTGCCTATTGTCCAAAAGAGGATATCCACCTTGTCCGAGACAAGAGCCGTGCCGCGGCCGCCGGCGTTTACGGATACCGGCTGAAAATTCATTTTTGTGCGCTTTACCAGTTCGCTTAAAACAGCCACGTTAAACCCTGCGGGAGCGCCATCGGCTTGAACGTAATCAAGCGGCGGCAAATCGCCCGTAATTGCCACTTTATAAGTTGCAGCGCCCGGTATAACGGGAATTGCGACAGGTTTCGGCTCGTTTACGCCAAGTTCCGTGATATTCTCTTTTACAAGTTTATCTAGTGTTCCGTCGTTCTTCATGTCGTGAAAGGCTTTGTTAATCTCCTCTATAACGGCGGAATTCTCCTTTTTCATCGCCATAGAATAACCCAAAATGGCGTTGTGGTTTTTGTCGATGAGTTTTAAATCGTGATTACGTTTTACGATGTAATCCCCCACGGCGCTGCAAGTTCCAAAGCGGTCTATTTGCTTGGATTTTAGAGCCATTACCATAGAGGTCATATCGTCGTAGAGGATAATATTATTATTATTTTTATAATTTTCCTCTTTACCCTCTGATTTAGCTACCCGCTCCGTCCATGTTTTAACGTCGTTTTCGCCCATACCGATTGGAGCTAATGCTCCAACCTTTGCCGGGGACGTTGCATTATTGTCTCCGCAACCTACAAAAGCAAGAGCCAATATAAAAATCAACAAAATACAGCTAGTTTTTTTCATAGCGTTTCCTCCTATTTACTCTATCAGCGCGACAGCGTATGCGCCAATGCCTTCTTCGCTGCCCGTAAACCCTAATTTCTCTTCCGTAGTCGCCTTTACGTTCACATTATCTACGGAAACGTTTAACACATTGGCAATATTTTTCTGCATTTCATCAATATAAGGGGCAAGTTTAGGTTTTTGCGCCACTATTGTGGCGTCCACATTGCCTACGCTATAACCTTTCTCCCCGATAAGCTCTGCGACCTTCCCCAAAAGTTTCAAGCTGTCTGCGCCCTTATACTTTTCGTCCGTATCGGGAAAATGCCGCCCGATGTCGCCCAGCGCCGCTGCGCCTAAAAGCGCATCCGCTATGGCGTGTAAGAGAACGTCTGCGTCAGAATGTCCCAAAAGCCCGGTTTTATGCGGAATTTTCACGCCTCCTAAAATCAAATCCCTGTTTTCAACCAATCTGTGCACATCGTAACCCATTCCTATTCGCATTGGTTTTCGCCCTCCAAATAAGCCTCCGCTATTTTCAGGTCGTTTGGCGTCGTAAGTTTTATGTTTTTGTCATCGTCAATAACGATACGCACGGAAATCCCCGTTCGCTCAACCAAAGAGGAATCGTCCGTGCCCAAAAAACCGTCTTTTCTCGCCTTTTCATAAGCGTTTAACAAAACATCGCGCCTAAAACCTTGAGGCGTTTGAGCCGCATAAAGTTTTTCTCGTTTGGGCGTATCCGTTATGATTCCGCTTTCCACAACCTTAATCGTATTTTTTTCGGGTACGGCGGCTATTGCCGCTCCCTTTTCCCTTGCGACAGATATAACTTTCTCTATCGTGTCTTCGCTAATAAGAGGTCTTGCCGCATCGTGGACCAAAACTATATCCGCCTTTTCCGGCAGGGCTTTAAGCCCGTTTTCCACGGAATACTGGCGTTCGCTGCCTCCAATTACGATTTTATATGGTTTTAAACCATTTTCTTTTTCTAAAATCCGTCCAACCTCGTCAACCTCATTTTTTCCCACTATCACTATAAGGAAATCCACCGAGTGAACGGATGAAAATCTGCGTAAAGTATGAATCAGCACAGGCGCGCCCAACAACGGAAGCAACACCTTGTTTTTACCGGCCCCCATCCGTTTGCCGCTCCCCGCTGCGGGAAACATAACCGCTACCATATATACCTCCGCCGAAGAATCAAAGTTCCTTCTTTCTTTTTCTCTCTTTTTTTGAAAAAAAGAGAGAGAAAAAACTTTAACAAACTTGTGCTTATAGTTCGTAGCTTTTTGTACTTATTGTTAATACGCTCCTTCTATTTTCTCGACGATAAGTTTTTGAATCCATTCCGGCGGCATTCGTCGTCCATTATTCCAATCTTGCACGGTGCGATATGGCGCGCCCAAAAAATTCGATAATTCCTTAATGGACATTTTAACCTTTTCCCTTGCGGTTTTTATCGGATTACATGAGCGATCGTAAGCTTCTTTGTCAAATTCAACCAATGTGACAAAACTGTTTTCGTATTTAGAATTATCAATATCATTGATGTCGCTCGGTTTAGGATATTTGCCTTCTTCTACGCCTTCAAGCATACAACCGATAGCCTCGGATGCCATCCACATGGCTTCTTCCAGATTGTCTCCCTGACTTACGCACCCTTTGATATCGGGAACCTTGATAGCGTATCCCCCTTCTTCGCAAGATTGAAAAATCGCAGGATAATAATATTTTGACATTTATGATTCCTCCTACGTCCCGCTTTTAATCATCCTCGATACCGGCTTCTTCCAATATCATGCGCTCTACATTTTTCTTTAATTCCTTTCCGCCATGTATCGGAACTTCTGTCATTCTGCCGGTTTTAGAATTTACAAATCTTCTGTGAGAGCCTTTGTTGCATTTAACCTCGGTAAATCCTTTTCTCTTTAAAAGCCTTATCATTGCTTGCGGCTTCTTAGGCATTTCAACTCTCCCTTTGACAGTTTATTCTTCGTAACAATAAGACTGTTCCAATCCTTTAAAGATTGTTTCCTTATCATAGTTATCGGTTAAATTTGCTTGAAGCAGGGTTTTTATCTCCAAATCGTTCACGGGACTGCGTTCCATCGCTTGAAGATACGCTCTTTTGTCTATGTTTTGCCATGATACAACCCTTGAAAGTCGCCGCTTTAACATTTGGTCAAGCCATATCCGCATGGAGCGTCCGTTGCCCTCCATAAAGGGATGCGCCACGTTCATCTCTACATATTTCGCTATTATTTCGGGAAAATCCTGCTCCGGCATCTTTTCGATTTCCTTGAGCGCCTGTTTTAAATACAATACGTTGCAAAATCTGAAATTGCCTTTTGATATGTTCTTTTCCCGAATTTTTCCCGCAAAATCGTACAACCCTTCAAACAATATGCGGTGAATTTCTTGCAATCCCTTTGTGGTGCCGACTTCGATCGCTTCTATTGCCCCCGATTCATAAAGCCGTTTGGCATTTACAAGGCTTTTTTTGTCAATCTCCTTCAACTTTGGCGGAAAGCTTCCTTCCCTCCTCCAAAACAGGTTTCAAAAACTTTCCCGTATAGGATTTCTTTACCTTTACAATTTCTTCCGGCGTTCCCATAGCCACAATTTCGCCGCCTTTGTCCCCGCCTTCGGGACCTAAATCCACGATGTAATCGGCGGTTTTTATAACGTCCAAATTGTGTTCGATTACAACTACCGTATCTCCGCCCTCAACCAATCGGAACAAAATCCCCATCAGCTTATGGATGTCTGCGGTATGAAGTCCCGTCGTAGGCTCGTCCAAGATGTAAAGGGTTTTCCCCGTGCTTCTCTTTGCAAGCTCCGTCGCAAGTTTCACCCTCTGCGCCTCGCCGCCCGACAACGTGGTGGCGCTCTGCCCCAAGCGAATATAGCCAAGCCCCACGTCTTGTATAATTTGCAATTTCCTTAAAATCTTCGGCACGTTCTTGAAAAATTCCACGGCTTCGTCAATGGTCATTTGCAACACGTCCGCGATTGTTTTACCCTTGTAGCGAACCTCTAAAGTTTCGCGGTTATACCTCGCCCCTTTGCAGACTTCGCATGGAACATATACATCCGGCAAAAAGTGCATCTCTATTTTTAAAATGCCGTCGCCTTTGCAGGCTTCGCAACGCCCGCCCTTTACGTTGAAGCTGAAACGCCCAGGTTTATATCCTCTGGTTTTGGCCTCCATCGTGCCGCTGAAAAGCTGCCGTATAGCGTCGAAAACTCCCGTATATGTGGCGGGATTTGAACGCGGGGTGCGTCCGATCGGCTGTTGATCGATATTTATTATCTTGTCGATTTCGGATAAACCTTCGATTTTCTTATGTTTCCCCGGCTTGCCCTTCGCGCGGTAAAACTTCGAGGCTACCCCTTTATACAAAATTTCGTTCACAAGGGTGCTCTTTCCCGAACCCGAAACCCCCGTTACAAGGGTCAGAGTACCGAGGGGAATCTTTACGTCGATATTTTTTAAATTATGCTCCGCCGCCCCGACTATCGTTATGAATTTGCCGTTGCCCTTCCTGCGCTCAAGCGGTACGGGGATAAACTTCCGCCTTGAAAGGTAATCCCCCGTAATTGAGTTTTTATTCGCCTTTATCTCCTTCGCCGTACCTTCCGCCACAACATGACCGCCGTTTTCACCCGCGCCGGGACCGATGTCTATAATATGGTCGGCGGCAATCATGGTGTCTTCGTCATGCTCCACCACGATAAGAGTGTTGCCTAAATCCCGAAGATGCTTCAATGTGGCTAAAAGTTTGTTGTTATCCCTTTGATGAAGCCCGATGCTAGGCTCGTCCAAAATATACAGCACTCCCATAAGCCCGGAGCCTATTTGGGTAGCAAGCCTGATACGCTGCGCCTCGCCGCCCGAAAGAGTTCCCGCCGCCCGGGACAATGTGAGATAGTTAAGTCCTACGTTTAATAAAAAGGAAAGTCTGGCTTTTATTTCCTTTATAATCTCCGTCGCAATTTTCTGCTCCCTTGCCGTCAAATCCAGATTAGAGAAGAATTTCATGCACTCCTCTATAGTCATATCCGTGACTTCGCGGATATTCTTATCCCCCACCGTAACAGCCAAGGCTTCGGGTTTTAACCTTGCGCCGCCGCAACTTTCGCAAGGCGTTTCCTCCATATAGTCCTCGTAAAATTCCCGCATCTCTTCCGAATCCGTTTCCTCGTAACGCCTTTTTAAAAGGGGCAAGACTCCCTCAAAAGGCACATTGAACAGTTTCGTTTCGCCGAACATATTCGTATAGTAAAACTTTACGGTTTTTTCACCCGTACCGTACAATATCTGCTTTTGAACCTTCTTGTCCATTTTGTTCCACGGAGTCGAAAGATTATATTTCGTACCTTCCAACACAGCTTCCATTGCTTTCATGGCGTAAGACATGGGATGCTTCGACAGTAAAGCGAAGGCTCCTTCGTTTATGGAAAGTTCGGGATTCGATACGATAAGTTCCTCGTCAAATTCCATGTGCGACCCGAGTCCCGTACATTCGGGACAAGCGCCGTAGGGATTGTTGAAGGAAAACATTCTGGGCGTAAGCTCCGACAAACTGATGCCGCAGTCAACGCAGGCGAAGTTTTCGCTAAACATCAGGGTTTCCCCGTCCACAACCTCAACATAAACCACGCCTTCGCCGTATTTTAGCGCTGTTTCCAAAGAATCCGCCAATCTCTCGTCCATTGTCGCCTTGACAACAAGCCTGTCCACTACGGCTTCAACGGTATGCTTCTTTTTCTTGTCTAAGTTGATTTCTTCCTCAATATCCACAATTTGACCGTCGATTTTTACCCGCTGGAAACCTTCGGCTCGTATATGCTCCAGTATTTTCTTATGCTCTCCCTTTTTGCCCCGCACAAATTGAGCGAGCACCAAAATTTTCGTCCCTTCGGGAAGTGTTTTAATTTGATCCACCATCTGATCAACCGTCTGTTGGGCGATAGGTTTTCCGCAATTAGGACAATGGGGACGCCCCGCCCTTGCGAACATAAGTCGAAGATAATCGTAAATCTCCGTCACCGTGCCGACCGTTGAGCGGGGATTGTGGCTCGTGGTCTTTTGGTCAATGGAAATGGCGGGGGAAAGTCCGTCTATAGAATCCACTTCCGGCTTATCCATCTGCCCCAAAAATTGACGGGCGTAAGACGAAAGACTTTCCACGTAACGCCTTTGCCCTTCGGCGTAAATTGTGTCGAAAGCAAGGGAGGATTTTCCCGAACCCGAAAGCCCCGTAATCACAACTAATTTATCTCTTGGAATTTTCAGGTTTATATTCTTTAAATTATTGGCTCTTGCGCCTTGTATCACGATGTTTTCTTCCAACCGGGTAAATCTCCTTCCAGATCCATTATCATATCCCTTAATTCCGCCGCTCTTTCAAACTCAAGCGCTCTTGAGGCTTCCTTCATCTCCCGCATAAGTCCCTTTAAGAGCGCCTCTTTCTCCTTCTTCGTAAACTTCTTCTTGCCATTTTTATCCGGCTTCTTCTCCTCGATAAGCGTAGTTTCTATCAAAGATACGACGGGTTTAACGATGGTTTTCGGCGTTATGTGGTGTTCCTTGTTGTATTCCTCTTGTATTTCACGTCTGCGCTTGGTTTCGTCCATGGCTTCACGCATGGAATCGGTTATATTGTCGGCGTAGAGCAACACTTTTCCGTTGGCGTTCCTGGCGGCTCGTCCTATTGTCTGCACGAGGGAAGTCCTTGAGCGCAAAAAGCCCTCTTTATCTGCGTCAAGTATTGCCACAAGGGAAACTTCGGGCATATCAAGCCCTTCTCTCAGCAAATTTATCCCAACCAACACGTCGAATTTGCCGCTTCGCAAATCCCTGATAATCTCCGCCCGCTCCATTGTGGCTATATCAGAATGAAGATAGCGCACCTTTATTTTCATTTCCTTTAAGTAATCCGTAAGGTTTTCCGCCATCTTTTTGGTAAGGGTCGTTATCAAGACCCGCTCTTTGCCTTCTCGCTTTTTTATCTCCGAAATCAAATCGTCAATCTGCCCTTCAAGCGGCCTGACTTCAACCACCGGGTCTAAAAGTCCCGTGGGACGGATTATCTGCTCAACAACCTGTTCCGCGCTTTTTAATTCGTATTCCCCGGGAGTTGCGGAAACGTATATAATCTGATTTATCCTCTCAAAAAATTCGTCGTACATAAGGGGTCGATTGTCAAAAGCGGAAGGCAGTCTAAATCCGTTCTCCACCAGTGAAGTCTTGCGGCTCCTGTCTCCTGCGTACATGGCGTGAAGCTGAGGAAGCGTCACATGGGATTCGTCGACCACTATCAAAAAATCTTCGGGGAAATAGTCGATAAGGGTATAAGGCGCGTCCCCCGCTTTTCTGTGCGTGAGGTGACGAGAATAATTTTCTATCCCCGAACAGTACCCCATTTCCTCCATCATCTCCAGGTCGTAGTTCGTCCTCTGCTCCAATCTCTGGGCTTCCACCAATTTATTGTTGTCCCGCAGAAATTTCAACTGTTCCTCAAGTTCTTCTCTTATGGCGGCAACGGCGATTTTTCTGTCTTCTTCCGCCGTAACGTAATGAGATGCGGGAAAAACCATAGCGTGAGTGCGAAGCCCGTAAATTTCCCCCGTTGTCACGTCAAATTCCTGGATCCGCTCTATCTCGTCGCCGAAAAGTTCTATTCTAAGCGCTCTGTTGTTGTACCCTGCGGGGAACACTTCGATAATATCCCCTTTAACCCGAAACTTTCCGCGCTCAAAGGCAATATCGTTTCTCTCGTACTGAATGGAAACGAGCTTCCGTAAAATTTCCTCGCGGCTTATCTCCTGCCCTTGATGCACGGACAGAACCATTTCGTAATAACTTTCCGGCGAACCCAAACCGTATATGCAAGACACGCTTGCGACTATTATCACATCGTTTCGCTCAAACAGGGAGCAAGTTGCGCTGTGCCTTAATTCGTCTATCTCGTCGTTTATCGCCGCGTCTTTTTCTATATAAGTGTCCGTCGAGGGAATATAAGCCTCCGGCTGGTAATAATCGTAGTAACTTACGAAATACCCAACGTAATTATCGGGGAAAAACGCTTTAAATTCGCTTGCAAGTTGAGCGGCAAGGGTTTTATTGTGAGCTATCACCAAAGTGGGTTTTTGAACTTTTTCGATAACCTTCGCTATAGTATAAGTTTTTCCCGTGCCGGTAGCTCCCAAAAGCACTTCGGCAAACTGACCGTTTTCGATGCCCATAGCGAGGTCGAAAATGGCTTTCGGCTGATCCCCCGTGGGTTTAAAAGGAGACACTACTTTAAAGGGGCGCTTTCCCTCAAAATGCGCGCTCGCCAAATTCAGTTTGCCCAAAGAAATCCCCTCCTGCAGTAAGAAAGAAGTTTTTATTTTTCAACTTTAGCCAATAACGCTAATTTTCTTGATTGACATCGCGTCAATTTTGATATGTTTTGTGAATGTTTTATCAGACTATGATAAATATTATTTTTCGACGGCGCATAAAAGCATTTTGCTTCAACTAAATCGCAGTCCGCTTTCGTAACCGAAATCACACCGTAATTCTCCGGCAACTTTCCTTGCAATACCGCCAATCTGTCGCAAAGAGCCTCAACTGCTTCTTTAGGACTTCGATACCAAGCCCTGTCTACTGAAATACCATAGCTGTCTTGAAACACAGCCGACGTTATTTTGCCATTCTTGTCAAACATTACGGGATGACCAATCGGAACTGCCCTATACAATTTTTCCTCAGCGTAAAATTGTAAATCCGGTTTATTCATGCAAATACTTTTATCAATTTCATAAGGCACTCCCATTCAGTATCATCTCCAAGATTTACGATTCGTTCTTCTTGCGCCACGCCTTCTATTTCTGCGAACATTTCAGCTTTATAGTTTTCTTTTATTTCTAATTCAAGATAATTTCCCTTATCGTCTTCGAATTGAAGTTGAACATTCCCGGCAAGAGTTGGGAACACCTCGGGAACTGCGGGAATCTTTTCAAGCAATGATTGCGCAGCCGAGATAACCTCGATTTTGATTGGAACGGCGCTATATCCATCCCATCCCTCGGTCAACGAACGAAAAGTTTTAAGCCGGTCAAAGGCTTCTTCTTTTTCATCAACACATTTATTCATCGTACGAATACGCTTATCCGTTGTAAAAATCGGAGCAAAGCCTTTTTTTATAGGACTAGTTACGGTAGGCATAACAATTCCTCCCCTTGTCTATTTTATTGTAAGAGCGCCTCCCCTCAAAATGCGCGCTCGCCAAATTCAGTTTGCCCAAAGAAAATCCCCTCCGATATTCTGTAAGAATGTTTCTATATTACATTATTTCCCATGTAAACTCAAGGGAATAAAAAAACTTCTTTCCTACCCTTTTTTAGAATAGGAAAGAAGTGTATCCTCATCCGACATAAATGGCAACGACAGTATAAACGGCATTAAAAAAGCCAAATACAGTACATACCTAAAAGCGAAAGCCGTGGGAGAAGCTATTAAAATAGTGAGATAAGACAAAAACACCGGCAACATTACAGCTGCTTTTCGTTTTTCTCCCTTTTCAAGCAATAACGCCATTATAAAAAGAAGTATAAAGCCGCAAGTCCCGCCGTTTAGATAAAAGACGTTATCCGCCATAAATTCCGCTATCTTTTCCCTTACGGGTTTTTTCAGCGCCTTGAAATCCGTCGCATGGAATGGACGCTCGATAGGCCAGCGGATGTTTTTAGGATTTAGCGTATCGTTTGTAATCGCATCCACAAAGGCTATTTGATTGTGATGATAATTCCATGGACCAATGCACCAAAAATCAAGCGTCGCAAAGGCGTGGGCGGAAAAATATGTCGATATGTTTTTGGGGAAGGTTTCAAGATACGTTTTGATAAACCTGCCTTTGTTGGCGTTTAACAGTTCGTCGTTAAAATCCCTGTTGAAAAGTTTAATGGTATCTGAATGAATAGGATTGTATTTTTCCCGCCATATTGATAGTTTTAAAACATGGTTTAAATCGCTTTTTGCCGATTCCGATATTTCTCCCCCCACACATAATACGCGACCTATTTGCTGAAGAGGAATCCCTATCGACTCCTTAAAGGGAACCACCCTATAAACATTTGCCGCCGATGTAATCACGAAAAACAAAAGAGCCGCCCCTATAAATCTAAGCATATATTTTCTTTCGACAAAACCGAATACCATAAGCGTTGCAACCAAGATATAGAGGCCGTTGTTCCTGAGCAGCAATATGGGAAGCGACAAGCATAGGAAAATAAAAAACAGCCGCTTATTTGTCACTATTTTGCTTAAATTATCCTTGTTTTCGTATAGAAATAAGGTGAGCATCAGCAAAAACAGAGAAAATATACCGTCCTTTTGAATGGTTATGGCGGTATTTGGAAAAATGGGCAAAAAAGCGAATAAAAGGACCGCCGCCGCCAAAAATACTACTGAGATTCCTTTTTTGTATAAGAAACAAATTAAATATGAAAACGCCGCCGACATAAGAAACATTCTGAAAATCGTCAAAAAGGCGAAACCTAAATTGTCAATTCCGAAAAAAACTCCAAATTTCCACGTATAATGCAAAATCATGCTGTATATGAGCGGTTGGATAGGCCAAGCGAAGGGATCGAAAATAACAAAATATTCGTCGAAAAAACTGGTGCCGGGGTAATACGCCAAAAAATACGGCGTCCACGCAAGAAAAAAGAAGACGCCAAGGCATATGAACATTTTTCGGGTAAATTTTCTTTCGATACCGCTGGTTTGTATGCGTTTCGCCAGGAAAACTACCGATAACCTTAGAAGAATAAATATCAAGCACCACAAGAAACAATCAAAAACGCCGAGGGGAAAAAGCGGATAAGTTTTAGCGTCCACATATACAAAGTCCATTCCGGTATTTATGTCAGGATAAAGTTTTATCGAAAGCGCAACAAAAAACGCAGCTACCAAAAGCAAGACGACCGCGAATTTATTTCCCAAACAATCCCAAAATACGGAACTTATATTTTTACGGTTTATCAAGTTTATACGCTCCTAACGATAATTTTCGTCCTTCCAAAATTTTCATGGCATATATCATATAATCCACCTTTTCCGATTCTTTCTCCTTAAAATGCCTTAATTCAAGTTTTTTCTTCGCCAGAAGAAAAAACCACATACGTCAGCATTTCAACAAGACGTCCGAGAGGCGGGAGATTTAAACTCCCGCCTTTCTTCCGATATAGACCCCCACCTAAGAGGTGGGGGACATCTAGTCTTGTTATAACACAGTTTAAGATAAACGAAAGAAAAGATTTTCTGCAAAAAAAATATTTTTCTCATCTATCTTATGCGAACCGATGCGGCCTTATAAAACTTTGCGTAAACCCTATTCCAAATTGAGTTTTTGTCATGCGATATTCTTTCAAGTCCAAAAGCTCCAACATATCTTGAATGCGGATTGTTATCCTCTATGACAATATCATTGTTGGTACTGCGTTCTTTTACTATCTGAGCGACACGAGCCTCTTCTATTCTGTCGTATGCCTTAATATCTCCACTTGCAATATGCCATTCTTCATGAAGCAAAAAAGTTAAAAAAATCCCGATAACCAAAAGCACTTTCCTTTGTTTAACCGTATTAAATTTTATGCGGCCATAAAAGTATACCGTTAAAATTACGGTTAAAACAAGGGAACCCAATTTTGCCCGATCCGTATAGTACGGAGAACCCAACATAGCGTACATCGAAACAAATACGCCCGCCAAGTACACTAAATAAACGCGTCCATCGTTTATACCGAATTTATCCTGATTATTAAAAGAAATAACGGCTAAAAGTATCGTGAAAAAAATAGGATACAACAAAAAGTGCGGGTCTACATATAATCCGTTTATATCAAAGAAATTTTTTACTATGTCTACATGTTGACCTCCCGCTTCAACAGCCATACGATTAAAGTTGCCCGGCGCCAAGATTAAGAACGCCGCTCCTATTACCGCGCCAATGCCGCCCACAATTTGCCATAAATAAATATGTTTCGAATATTTTTTACTGACCAACACAGAAACAAAAATCATGAAAACCAATGCCAAAGATAAATTTTCATTTGTCCAAGCCGCTATTATACCAAAAATAAGAATAGGCAAAAGCGCCAACTTCTCATGCTTAAAAATATTTTCCGTTTTGGCAAGTTGCAACCTATAAGGTATAAAGAAGGTCAATACGATGACAATCCCCCACAGATAATTTGCCGCTCCGTCAAGCCATAGAAAATCCTGCCCGAAAACAGGCGTAAACAAAAAAAGCATTAAATTTAACATGACGAGCGCAAAGGAAGAAAAAACCATTTTCCCAAATCCGTGAAACAGTATTAAGAAATTAAGAGCTATATAGCAAAAAGTATTAACTATGTTGAAAATACTGCGATCGTCCATACTAAGAAAAAAATACGCTATAGCGTGTACTATAATGCGCCCACCCCATGTAAAATAATAATTGTATAACGCTCCTAATATACCCCAAAAATCATTTTCCAGAGCGACATTTTTCATGGCAAAATCATCTACAATAAGAGGTGTATGACGGTTAAAACCGTATATCATTATAAATATTAAAATTAAGCACAGGAAAAACATTGTTTTTTTGATAATCTCGGATTGAAATGCAAAATTTATGTATTCGTCAATACGATTTAACATACCTGTACACTCCCAACAACGAAATCAATCACTTTACCCAAAGACTATAACAAGTGTCCCCCGCTTAAAAGGCTGTGGGCATCAAGTCTTGTTACAATATGCCGTGAAGTTTGCCAAGCTCTGAAATTTTTTCAACGGACAGCTTTGTGAAGCTTATTTTCATTTTTGCCCGTGTTCAAGCTCTACATATTCGACCAATTCTTTTTCATTTGAGAAAAAGCAAATTCGCCCCGTATTTCTGAATTGCAAAAAATCAACAGCTTGTAATATATCCATTCCAAGCACATTGTCAGATATTCTTTTATCAAAAGTTATCCAAATATCTTGTTCACCCATGTCGATATTGCCTATTGTAAATTGTTTCAGGCGGTATTGATAAAATCTGACCATACGATTTTTCCCGTCCACAAATCCACCAAAGTCCTTGTAATTGTTTCCCTTTAAATCTTCTTCAGTCAATTCAGGATCAATCGTATGTGCCATATAGCATGTGTAAACAGCACCCGTATCAACAATTGTCTCAATTAGTTTGACAATGCGGCTGTTGGCAATACAGACAACAATATACCGTAAGCTACCTTGAAAACTCGTACTGAACACCTATTGCCCCTCCGTTTTCGTAACTGCCTATCAGCATGGTTTGGTGTCCATCCTTTTGTATTTTTTTATCCATGTCAAGTAATTCGCCAAAAGAGGATTTATCCATGCTTACCGCGCAAACATATCCTTTAATATCTGCAATGTTCGACATATCGGTTATTACAAATATCTTCTTTGTTTTTGGATATTCGGTTCTGGCTACATCCAGAGGAATAATGCGCTTTTCCTCCATTTTTTTTAACATTATAACTTCCTCCATAAACGCAAATGAATGTCTCCGCATACATCAAACGTAAACCGAGAATTACAACATACCGGGATAGGTATTCCTTAATAAAAATTTTCCATCAATAGCAGCCTTTTTAGAAAAAACTCTCCACAATCCAATCATAGCATAACAAAATACGCTTGACAATACGTATTTTGCTTTTATGTATACACTTTATTTATCAGATTTATTTAGCGTATTTGTCTGGCAATCACATACGAATATATGATATAATGAGAAAAAACCAAAGGAGAATTCAGATGGATAACAAAATAGCCGTGCTTATCCCCTGCTATAACGAGGCGCAGACAATAGGAAAAGTTGTGGAGGATTTTCGCATTGCCTTGCCTAACGCCGATATTTACGTTTACGATAACAATTCAAAGGACGATACCTCAAAGATTGCCCGTGAAAAAGGCGCCATAGTGAGGTTTGAACCTAGGCAGGGCAAGGGCAACGTAATCCGCTCAATGTTTAGGGACATCGACGCCGACGCTTATATAATGGTGGACGGCGACGACACGTACCCCGCCGAATATGCGGCGAAAATGGCGGATTTAGTCCTTCAAAAAAAAGCCGATATGGTGATAGGCGATAGGCTTTCCTCAACTTACTTCGAAGAAAACAAACGACCTTTTCACAATTTCGGCAACTCGTTGGTAAGATATTTTATAAACGCTCTCTTTTCAAACAAGAAACCCATAAAGGACGTTATGACGGGCTACAGAGCTTTTAGTCCCCTTTTTGTGAAAACCTTCCCCATACTTTCGGAAGGCTTTGAGATTGAAACTGAGATGACCATTCACGCCCTTGATAAAAATTTACTGATTGAAAGTATGCCGATAGCCTACCGCGACCGCCCGGAAGGCAGCGAGAGCAAACTTTCAACGTACACCGACGGTTTTAAGGTGCTTCTTACGATTTTCAACTTATACAGAAATTACCAGCCGCTGAAATTTTTCGGCGGCGCAGCGATTTTGCTGCTCATACTGTCCCTCATCATGTTCATTCCGGTGCTTATAACCTACTTTGAAACGGGACTCGTGCCAAGATTCCCCACCTTAATAGTAAGCATGTTTCTCTTAATGGTATCGTGCCTGTCGTTCTTTGCCGGGCTGATACTTGACACAATAGCAAAAAACAGCAGGAAGCACATTGAGATTTTGATGAATATGCTAAGCGGCAAACCAAACCAAAATTAACCTAAATTTTACTTTTTTCTTTTCTCTCTTTCTTTTGTAAAATAAAGAGAGAAAAGAAAAAAGTAACAAAAAAGAAAAGAGAGAAAGAAAACTTACGGAAATATTGATGAATTCATTACTACAGCGAACGACAAAAATATTTTTACTTGGTTTTGCTCCCCCGCCCTTCGGGCGGGGGAGCCAGAGTGTAGACAAATCATTAAATTTACAATAAAAATTGTGCTCTTCACGGCTCTCCCTCCGCCCTTCGGGCACCTCCCTCTAGGAGGGAGGCACTCGGATTGCGACTTTTGAGCCAAAAAATTTCAATATTTCCTCAAAC
>JAGBMX010000148.1 GCA_017634675.1 Selenomonadaceae bacterium
AAATTTCATATTATACGCTAATGCAAATGCCATTTCTCCCGCAGGCATAATTATTCCGGTGTCTGCCCAACTTCCCCGCGGATCTATATATTTCCAATCTGCTGCTCCGTAATAAGAACCATCCCCAAGATACATATGTTTGCTGTCCCAATGATAGGCGAAATGGTACAACTTTCTGCCGGTGATAACACCTCTTCCACCGCTGTAAAAATCGTTTGCATCATTTATTGCACTTTGTGCCGAAACTACTTCTATCATAATAATATAATGAGGCGGTAGATATTGATTAACTTTTAAAGACGATCGATCCACATACCACGCCACCCCCATGTGTCCGTCAACCAAAATATAATTTTTATCGCCGTTTAAATGTGTTGGATAGTTGGCAAACGAGGTATTAGAAGAATTAGAAAATACGATAAGGACTAAAGTTAAAAATGTTAAAGTTAAAATTTTTTTAATCATAATTTCTCTCCGCAACATGGGCAATATCTGTTCCAAGCTGCATTATTTCTCGAAGTTTTCTATACGCCGCCAATTCGTCCTCGCCGTTTGATGTTCATGTTGTTGCTCCTTTTTGCTACACCTATAGGCAAGTGTGAAAAACAAAACTATCTTAACACCATGCCAATATTATCACCCGCAACAGCACTATCAATCAACTTACGGAACATTTCGATTCCAGCAACCACAGTAGAACGGCTCTCGTCGGCAAGGCCAACGATTTCTACGGTGTCGTTGAGTTTTAGCTCACCGCGCTCAATACGACCGGTAGCAACGGTGCCGCGGCCCGTAATTGTAAAAACATCTTCTACCGGCATAAGAAAATCTTTGTCCAAATCTCGCATGGGAGAGGGAATGTAATAATCGACTTCACGCATAAGTCTCCAAATGTTTAGCTCTTCCTGTGGGTCACCGTTCAGTGCCTTTAATGCAGAGCCTATCACAACGGGTATGTCGTCCCCCGGAAATTCATACTGAGTCAGCAAGTCTCGAATTTCCATTTCAATAAGCTCCAGCAAATCAGGGTCGTCAACCAGGTCAGCCTTGTTTAGAAAGACAACAATGGCAGGCACTCCAACTTGTCGAGCCAAAAGGATATGCTCACGAGTCTGGGGCATGGGGCCATCGGCGGCAGACACCACAAGAATCGCACCGTCCATCTGGGTAGTGCCGATTATCATGTTCTTGACGTAGTCGGCGTGGCCCGGACAGTCAATATGAGTATAGTGGCGATAGATAGTCTCATATTCCAGATGAGCTGTGTTGATAGTAATGCCGCATTCACGTTCTTCGGGTGCCTTGTCGATGTTAGCATAGTCTTCAAATTGGGCAAGACCCGTCCCCGATAAAACTTTCGTTATTGCCGCTGTGAGGGTGGTCTTGCCATGGTCAACATGACCGATAGTGCCTATGTTTACGTGAAACTTATATCTAGAAGGACATCCTAAACCATAAGACCAAAGGATACTTCTCATCCGATACAAATGTAACCCAGCGTCCTTTTCACCGGCATCAACGCCAATCTCGTAATATTTTCTGGCAAGGCAATAGTGCCCTGTAGGGTTAGCTCTTGTCTGACCTATTTCTTCCGTTCTTAATCCTAAGGACACCCAGCTTACGGAGCCATCTTCTTCCTCATCACAGTACTCTTCGTCGTAATAATTTTCATCCTCATCATAGTCATCATCAATGTCAACTTGCAAGGAGTATTTTTCCGTTGTAACCTGCGTATCTTCTACCAAAGGCTTTTCCGTTTTCTTGTAGTTCCCCTCGACCTCCACATTCTCAAACATGATACCCAAAGCCTCAAGATCAATCGTTTCTTTGCTTTTAACGACAACTTTCACGCCGTCGCCCAAGCCGATATAGCGCGTATTTGCTTTTCTTAAAATCCCCGAAGGAAATGAAAACTCGTTGTCGCACAGATATATAACGTCTGTGTCGCCGTTAATGACAATGTCTTCCAAATCATCTTGATCGAACGCTATAAAATCAACATTGTTAATTATTGCGGGATTAGATGTATATTTTTTCACTCGCTCTATGCGCTCATTTCGCCATGCTACTGTTTCGGGATCGTCCTCTAGGTTTTCAAAATGGAATATACTGCAAAGTATGTCTCCCAAATCTTCCTCTTTACCCGTGAGTTTTCGTACCGCGTCCGCCTCGTCTGCGTAAAGTCTGTCCTCAAGCCATGTTATCAGCTCACCGCTATGAAAATAGCCTATAATCTTTTCAAGGTCGAAGTATTTTTGCAGCTCTTCCATTGTGTTGGCTTCGTTGTCGTTTTCCAATATCAACGGGAACTTTGCGCGACGTTTCTTCATTATTGCCACGAAAACCACACTCCTATTTCAACAAACTTTCAAAGCTGTCCGATTTTTTAAATATCGCTTCATCAATAATGTTAAACTTCGACCATGTTTTAGTCTTAAAATTATATACGATAAAATCGTTCTCGCCGCAGTCTACCAACGGAATAAGGTCGCTGTCTTTGAAGTCCACATGGAGTTCTTTCGACGCATTCTTAATCTCGTCAACAGAGAGGATTCTGTAGTCGGAATCAAGAAAAATCGACTCCTCAGCTGCGGATATAATACGTTTTAATTCGTCCGGCAAATCTGTTCCGTAAATTTTGTTAATTTCATCGACTTTTGCTGCATCGATTTTGGTATCTGCAACTTTTGTCAAATAATCTGCTTTTGTCATAATCACATTTCTCCTAACATCTGTTCTAATTGACTGTACGGACTTTCAGGCGAATGTACGCCTTGCCTGTCGTAGTGATTTTCGGCAGAAAGCGGAGTAATGTTTTCCGCCTCGTTCATTCCGCCCATACTTAGCGGTTGAATATGGTGCGCGTCGTAATCGGCTCCTGATTTTCTTATAAGTCTGCCGTTTGAAGAATATACATCTTCGTTGTATGTAGGCCACTCTACTCCGTTTTTTTCCGACCACTCGTTCTTCAAATCCGCTTTTTTATCGTCGAAATCCTCGCGCATTAAAGCGTTTTCTTCGGGAGTACGGCGTTTTAAGTCCGACACTTCAAAAGGTTTTTCTGGAATGGTTTCGGGAAATTCAGATTTTTCTTTTAAATCTTCAAAATATTCCGTGGTTGTTTTCTCCAGTTTATCATATTTTTCAACTTTAACAAACATCGCAGTTTCTTGCTTTAAACTTTTATCAAGGTTTTCGTTAAATTTTTCACTGAAATATTCTTTGGACTCCGTCGCTGTTATTTCTCCGCTAGGCTTAATATCGCCGTATTTATCCGGGGAGCTGAAAGAATTTTCTCCGCTGTCCTTAATCGTAGCGACTTCTTTCATCAGTATACACTTCCTTTATTTTTAAAAATTTCCGTAAAACTCTTCAAAATATTTTCGTATGAAGCGTCTCTTTCCGCTTGTTCGCAGACGATAGCGGCGAGTAAATCATTGATTTTTTCGGCTTGGTACTCTTTAACCGAAAGAGATAAATTCTCTATGATGCGATGAGTCCACGAAACTATATCGCTGCATTTTTTTGCCGACATAACGGCTTTTTCCGCTTCTAAAAATTCATAGGCGAATTTTCTAAATGTGGTAAAATTACGATTTGCAACATATTCTAGGAAATCGCATTTAACTCTCGCGCCAAGTTTAGATTTAATCACTTTCTGCTGTAATTCTTCTGTTTTTCCAACGCCTCGCTCCATAATAAAATCCAGCAATATCTCTTTTAAATCGTCGTTCTTTCTAGCGTATTCAACCGAATTTAATTTTACGTCTTTGGCGCCTGTTTCCGTATCGAAAAAATCGACCTTGCACAAGACAGGCTCAAGCCATTCGATTTGGGATACCGCCGCAACTCCGCGTTCTAGTTTGATAAGCTCCGCTATCTGCATATCGTTAAGCCCTGCGGCTTTTCCGACAAGCTCTCTGTCTGAAATATCTGGCAAACGAAGTATAATCTTCGTGTTGGTGTTTCGTATAGCCGACATATCTAAAAGTCCCGGCGATTGATCAGCTATTATAAAGCCCTCGCCGTAAGTGCGCATTTCCGCTATCGCGTTTGCAAGAAGCTCCACGGATTTTCCTTCGGCGTTCGCGCCTTCTATGTTTTGTTCGGTTGAAACACGTCTTAAAAGATTATGCGCCTCTTCCAACACGGTAATATGCCTTAATTCGCTGTTTAACTCGCCGCCTAACGCGCGTTCTTCCATACGATATTCCTGAAGTTTTAAAACCAATATCCCCATTATAAGAGCCTTGGTTTCGGTCGAGCCTACTCTGCTTAAATCCACAACAGCGTTTTCCGCAAAAAGTTCTTTCGCCGGTGTTTCGTCCGCCGTAAAAATCAAGCCGTTGATGCCGTTGGTCAAAGAATGTAGTCTTGTCACCAGCGACCCTATATAATCGCCCTTATTTTCCGCAGAATATTCGCTTTCGTTTAATATCTCTCGCACACATTCCGAAACGTCTTGAAACGTGGGGAATAATTCCGGCGAATAGCGATTTACGGAAAATTCTAAATCCCAACCGCTCATTATATACGCTCTTTCCACCGCGTTTTTTAATATGGCGGGCATGGCGGCGTACATTGGCCAGCATACGTTAAAAATTTCAATAAGCCTGTCAATATGTTCTAAAACGTGAATGGAAGCTGGAAAAGCAAAAGGATTTAATTTTACAATATCGCCGAGGTTGGGATTAGTTCCGAAATGTTTTGCTTGTGGGAAAGCTTTGGCGTATTCTCCTTTTGTGGGTTCGATAACCAAAAAAGTCGCGCCATATTTACAAACTTCCGACAAAATTTGACATACAACGTTGCTTTTGCCCGCTCCTGTCGACCCCGTTACGAATGTATGACTTGTAAGACAGTTTAAATCTAAATTTACAGGGAGTTTTAACATCTTTCCCATGTGATATACCGCGCCCAGACGAATTTTTTTAGCGTCGGGATTTGTTTTAGAGATAACTTCTTGGGCAAATGAAGCGTGAGTTACAACGGGCAGTCCACTGACCGAGCTATATGGAAGCCCCATGTGAATGGACAATTCGTTTGCGCTGACAAGCGCGGCGGGGGTGACTTCCTCGTATCTTTCGCTTTCATAATCAAAACCGCGATATAAAAAGCGAGGATGCAAAAAATTCTTGATATAAGGGGATAATTTTGCTAAATCATTCTTGTTTTGCCATGTGTTTATCGCAGAACATTCAATACCGCTGTTTGCGCCGGAAACCACCGATTGATAAATATTTGCGGCGGCTTCGGTTTCGGCTGCGCTCGCTCCCACAAAATACGCGGCAAAATTCCACATACCAAAACTCTCGCATTCTTCAATGCGCTTAAGTTGTTTTGAGAGTCTGTCAACAATAGAGGCAAAAGTGGCGTTTTTAGAATTTAAAGTTATTCCTTGAGTTTTTCCAAAAGTGTCGGTTAATGTTAAAGATTCCATAAAGTTTATCGTTTCGGTGTTGCCGTAACTTTCGCTTTCGGTTGTTCCGCGGCTGATTGTCTGACTTTTGCTCTCGCTTTCGTTAGTCCCCGTCGTTTGACTTATGCCGCGTGATTCGTTTACTCCGTGAGATAATGTGCGCGATATGGAATTAGATTCGGAATTTGAACGACTCCACCCTTGAGTTGTCGTATGCGTATCGCTGCTGTTAGAGCTGTAATTAGCGTTGACTATGAGAGAAACTCCGCCGCTTTTTGACGAGCCGTCCGTATGCGCGTTGGATTCAGATCCACTTTCGCCGTAAGTTTTCCCGTCCGTTTTTGTACGCCCGTCGCTTATCGTATCGGACGAGCCTTTCGTTTGAGTTTCGCCGTAACTTTCGTTTCTGCCCGTCGTAAATGTCTCGCCGTCGCTTATCGCAATACTGGAACCAATATTTTTTGTTTGGGAAGTCCCGCTGCTTTTGCCGTCGCTTCTGCCTTTAGACTCGCCGCGCGAATCCGTTAATGAAAAATTCATCTGCATATTTACGAACGGGGAAATTTGGGTGGAAATGCTTTCATAGTTGCGCTTAACTTTTATCAGCTCGTTATAACCCACGTTATCGGCTATAAAAATCGCCCGGTAACTTTTTCCGCGCATACTTTCGATAAACTTTTCCATTCCCTGCGTAAATTGTTTATCCTTCATATTGTCGATTTTTTGGCGAAAATCAGCCACGCAGGTTACGCCGGACAAACAATCAAAATTCATTTCCCGCATATTTTTTTCTAAATCTTCGTTATAATAATCTTCAAATTGACTGCCGGGGAAAAGTCCCGTTAAACTCTGTTTTAGCGTCTGCGCCATTGTTGCTGTGGAAAAATCGGGAATTCTAGAACGCGCGCCTAAGAAAAATTCGTTCGTTTGCCCGTCGCTCTTTATCATAAGCGCTAAAGTGCAAGGTTTATCCCTAAGCGCGTGGAAAAGCGCGGACAATTTTTGCGCGGAAAATTCTTCTTCCTGATATACAAGCTCCGTAATGCGAATAAAGTGAACTGCGGGCAAACGCTTTAGCGTTTCCTCGTCAGCTTCAATGATTGGAAGTTTGTCAAGATTTGTAAGATACCCCTTCATCACCTCGTCGTCGATAATTCTGAGGCAATTTTCAAGATTTAGTTTCAGATTATCAAGACTGTTGAAAGAATAATCCTCTGTCGGAGTTTCCTTCAAGGCGGTCAAAGGCTTCTTGTTTGAATTATCGTCCGATTTATTATCCGCGATAACTCGAACGGTTTTTTGAGCGGGAACAGGCGCAGAGTATTTCTTCCTCTCCTCTTCAAGCTCTTTTGCAACGCGCGCCTCGTATTCCGCTTTGGTTTCTCTAACCTGAACAGGCGCAGAGGTTTTTTCCCCTGCGCTGTTTTCGGCTGTGTCAACTTTAATGTTTTTCCCTTGTTTAAACTCTTCCCAACTTGCCATATTTATTTATCGCCTCCAATTCCCCTGCGGTAAAAATACGCTTCCTTATTGGGAAATTCAATTTTGTAATATCCCGTCGGGCGTTGTCCCGTTTTGTCGCCTAACCATTGTTCGTAAACGCTTATTCCGCCGGGCGAATATCCCTTAACTAAATTCCAATTGCAATCTCCAAAGCAAAGTTTTTCCGCAGTTATTTTTTCGCACAACTCTTCTCTTATATACCTGCCACTTTCTTTGTTTTCTCGAACGCCTTTTTTCATAAAAGAACGCGCTTTTGATAAAAAATAACTCATCGTTTCCCCGTGGAAAATCGGAGTCCACGATAAATTTTTATTGGGGTTTACCTCTGGAGTCGGTTCATAAGTGACGGTATTAAATTTTTCGGCATAATCGTCTATCGAAATATCAGAGTTATCGCAAGTATTACCGCCAACGCCGCCAAAATCGCAATCGCCATCGGCGCCAAGCCGCTTGAAGCGGCTTGGCGACTCGTCTGAGACCGTATCGTCTTTTTTTTTTCGCCTGTAACTTCAACGGTATGCTCGTAGGTAGGAGGCGCAGAGTATTTCTTCCTCTCCTCTTCAAGCTCTTTTGCAATGCGCGCCTCATATTCCGCTTTAGTTTCCCTCGGTATTCCGGTCGACGCAGTTTTAGCGGAAGGTTTTTCCTTTGCTTCCGTCGGTTCGACTTTAGGCGCGGGCGACGTCGTCGCCTTAACCTCTTGCTGTTCGCTCTCCTTGGCGCGGCGCAACTTATCGGCGTAAATAACCTTTGCGACTTCTCTCATGTGGTCAATTCGCTCTTTTGAGAAATTTTCCAATAAATCTCTTTTTATTCTTATCCAGTAGGATTTATCCCAAACGGATTTATCGTTATTAAGCCCCGAAAGAGAACGGTGAGATTCAAATAATCCGTTTTTTAGGACGTAATTATATTCCTCTAAAAATTTGTTAAAACTGGGGTCGACATCCAACATATCTTTAAAGGCGAATTTCAATCCTTCGATATCCTTTTCGTCGGCGTACTTTTTGATGGTATTGTTCACGCTATCCCTCCTTTAAATGTCCAAAACAGAGTCAAGTTCCTTTTTGTTTGTCTCAATCCAGCCTAAAATCTGCTTGCTCTTTGCAAGTTCTTCTTCTTTGGTCTTTTGATCGGCGGCGCATTCTTCGATTTCCCGATATTTTGCCTCTATCAGCCTATCGAGTTCGTCGAAGCTATCGGAGAATTGCTGTTTCATATCGGCAATTTGATCTTCAGCGTATTTTAACGATTTTTTAATGCCGTCCTTCAGTTTTCTCTGATATTTAGACGAAAGGTCAGCCATAATGTTCGACTTCTCCGCCTTATATTTTTCAATGGTCTTGGTGCGCTCCTCGTAGACATCGCGTTCAACAGTATCGTAGTCCAGAACGGTTTTGAAAACGTCTTCTGTTCGATAATCGTCTACGGTTACGGTATAATCTTCGTCAATATACGAATCGCGCCAGAAGCTCCACCATTTTTTGTTGGGATTTTTAACCGTACGGGTTCGCGTTTCCTTGTGAGAGCCTGTTTTTACCTGACGAGTGCCCACTTTTTCCTCATGTGAGCCGACGATTACTTCTTCCGTCTTAGTGCCGACCTTAACCGAATATTTTTTGGTTTCCGTTGTAATTTCGCCGATTTCGTCGACTTTTTCATTGGCGAAACTATCCGAACGCCATTCGTTAATGCTTTCTCTTAAATTTTGCAACCCGTCTTTAACTAACGAAACCGTGTCAAAATCAAGCGTTTGAACGGTAGCTTCGTTGTCAAATTTCGTGAGCTTATCTTGATATTCCTGAAGCAGTTTTTCACCGGTTTCCACCAATTCGCGGTTTATTATGCTTTCAAGCTCTGCGGAAAGTTTAGCCATCGAATCCGAAGATAAATCCATAAACTGTTGAATAAGGCGCATAGCTTCCGATTTGCTCGTTATAACGTCCGGGTAACGGTCGAAGATTTTTAGCACTTCGTTTTCAATATCGTCTCTTAAATTGTTCGTTTTATCGTTAATAACGCTCATCGGGTCGAAAGCGGCAATCTTATTCTTAAATATTTGCGCTTCTTTTCCGTCGTCTATGCGCTCCCGTATAATTTTACTGCGCGCGACTAATTCTTTCAACGCGCCTTCGTCGCTTGTCACTTGCTCTTTTACTTTCGCCAAAACCTCGTTCGCCTCTAAAACTCCGTTAAAGGTCTCAACCAAGTCTTTGATTTTTTTGGTTAAGGCGTATTTTTTGACGTAAGCCACAATAGCCGCCTCAATGGAGCGAATGCCGCAATGTATTAACGCTTCCTTTTTTCTGTCCTTGCTATTAACGGCTTCTTCAAGTTCAACGTTTAACTCTCTTTGCGCCATTGGAGCTAGACGGTTGTACTTTTCCAAGTGCATAGCGTCGTATTTTCTAAACTTCTTCATTTTGCTGAGAGTTTCCGATGCGGCAGGTGAGAGTTCTTCTAAATCGTCGAAAGTTAATTTTGACGGGTCTATATTCTTTAAATATGTGCGAATATTAAGGGCGACATACGCCGAACAAGGGAAAAGTTGCGGATCTTCGATACCGTGTCTCGCTAAATATTTTTTTGCAGTCTCTATCGCAGATTCAATATTTTCTTCTTCGGGATTATAATCGTCCATACGGTTTACGACGAACAAAAAACGATCGCGCATAACTTTGCCACCCGCATTTATTTTTTCCGCAACGTGTTTTAATAGCATATTGTCATCGTTGGTAGCGAGCTGCGTGCCGTTTAAAACGTACAAAATCAAATTGTTCGCGTCGCTGTTTACCGCGCTGTACGTGGTATTCTTGTGGTCTTGGTTTTGCGAATTATTGGGGCCCGGGGTATCGACCAGCCTGAGCGCAGTCGTATTCGCGTCTATAAATGGAATATCTCCTTCGGCTATTATGCGATGAACTTCCGGGTTGTCGTTAAATTTTACCATATCTTCATAAGTCAAATTATCTTTTTTGTCGATAACTTGCTTATCTCTGTTATATACCACTGCTTTAAAAATATCTTGGTCGTTGTCGGTAATCTCCGTAATAGTGGCGGTACAAGCCTCGTTCTTGGAGGGCATAAGTTTTTTTGCCAAAAGCGCGTTTATCAGCGTTGATTTGCCGGAGCTCATAGTGGCTATTACGTTTATAGGGAACACGGCGTCTTTTAAGTTATCGTAAGATTTTTTCAGAGATTCGTCTTTAAAAGCTTCAATGGGACCTTCTCTTAAATCGTTGAAAATTTTTGTCACCTTATCTACGATATTGTCGGTAGATTTTCCCTCGATAAATTTTAGCGAAAGATTTTCAATAACGCCGTTTTTCGCAGCTTGACGAAAAGTGTATTCAAAATCGTTCCAATCCATTTCAAGGCCGTAGAAAGTAACATCAAACTCCGTTGAATGAGTTTCTTTACGCAGTTCGTCCGGAAAAGAATCAATCCACTCTTGAAGTCTTGTCCCAGTAACCTTGTAAAGCGAGCTGTCCTTCGCTATCGCGTTGCCGTTAAGTTGAATTTCAGTATGCAAGCGATATGGATTGTACTTCACATAAACCTGTGTCATCTGTTAAATTCCCCCTTTATAAAAATTAAACATAATCTCCTCAACATATCTTAACCCAGATAATGTAGATAAATCGTTCTTATCCGCAAGTTCGCCGACATCGCGGAAATTTTTTCGGTAATATTCCGTTAAGCCAAACTCTTTAAATTTTCTTTGCCACGAACGCTGTTCTAATTGTTCGTCAAAGTCTAAAGCTTCGCCGCTTTTTTGCGCCGTCCAAAATCCCGCCTTCGCAGAAATAGGGCAGAGCAAGGGAGAAGAAAATTTTTTGTTTTTAACATAAGTTTCGACCCTTTTAAGCACGGCGTTCATATCTTCTTCGTCCGGATTTAGGCAGTCGATTTTGTTTATAAGAAAAATAATAGGCTTGTCCTTAATATTTTCTCGCACAAAATCAAGATAAAAGCTATCGTCGTTTACGCCTATTTGCGTCGCATTTATAATATAGAGCAAAAGATCGTAATCGCCCTTAGAAACTTCATCAATCGTTATTTTACGATGATTTTCGTTCATGCTGGAGTTTACTCCCGGCGAATCTTTAACAATAATCCGCGCAGCTTGAAAAAGTCCTTTAAAATTAACGCCGATGGCATTATCTCCTTTTACGTAGTTTCCCATTCCCTCGGCGTTATTCACAAACGAGAGTATTCTATCCGTACACGCCAAATTTTCCGCTTTGCTGACTTTTCGTCCGATAAGCGCGTTTATAAATGTGGATTTTCCCGCGCTCATTGTGGCTGTTACTAAGATTTTGTATGGATTTTGGGATGTTTTTGATTGTTTTGTCGCAACAGCGGTTTTTGCGTTATTGCTAGAAGCAGGTTGTATTTTTCTTGCGTATAAAACGGCTCCTATCGCTTGTAAATTTTGATTTAAATAATTTTGACTTAAATAATGACCATGCGTATAATTGAATATCTTTTCCACACATTCGCCGACAAGCGGCATATCGGATAAACCGCCCGTTAAAATTACCTCGTCGATGCGCTCTCTATCGCGCATACTTTGAAGCATATCCCTAATCAGATTCATATAGCCTTTAATACATTGCTTTACAGTCTTTAAATCTATTTCAGACGATAATCCACGATATTTTTCACGATATTTTGTATCGTTCACCGACCAATAGGCAAGATTAAATTTATAGGATGAATCGGAAACTGAACAAAGCTCATTTCGCGCATTTTCCGCTATCCTATAAAATTCTATCATAGCGGGCTTATTATCCCAAAGACTGATACCATATTGTTCTTTAATTTGCAGAACCATTCGCTCAACTATGTTCCTGTCAAAATCAAGTCCACCGAAAAAGAATTCCGTATTCGCTAGAATTTGCTCTACTTTTCCATTCTTAATTTTTCCCAAAGTCGCGCTTACAACGCCGCCGCCAAAATCGCACGCCAAAACTTGCCCTGTAGTATTTGTTTTTGCTCCATAGGCAATTAGCGATGCTAAACCGTCCGAGATGATTTTTATGTCCTT
Source organism: Selenomonadaceae bacterium (assembly GCA_017634675.1). GTDB lineage: Bacteria > Bacillota > Negativicutes > Selenomonadales > Selenomonadaceae > RGIG9201. The sequence goes on from JAGBMX010000148.1 coordinate 11,973, forward strand.
AATCCCCGCGCTGTTAGCCGCTTCAACAATCAACTTCTTCTTATGCGTCGAAAAACGCTCCGGCAATACAATAACAGCCTCTGTAATAGAGCCGGTTAAACGCTCTTGAGATTTTAATTTCAATTTATGAAAGACTTCGAATAAAAGCTCCCACGCAGGGACAATCTCCCCACTAACTTGATTTTTAATTTGACTAAAAATCAGTCTTCTCTTCAAATTATGAATCGAATAATCTAAATACAAATTATACTTCGATTCATTTTCTATGATCCACTTATTTATTACGGACTCACAAATTTCGTCAGCACCCCTTATACGACATGGTTTTCCATCTTCAAAAACTGCCGCCGAAATATGCGTCGTTCCAAAATCAATTCCCAAAACCTCTGACATATAGCACCTCTTTAAGCATATTAGTCCTTTCTGCGGAAATAATTATTATCATTTTTTCTCATAATATCAAAAATTTTCAAAAAATTGGTGTCCCCACGGGACAATATGGGAATTAAATTTATTGCAACATAATATGTAGCAAATAAGACGAAATAAAAACTACTATGAAAAAAATCAAGGGCATAAATTCCTTGATTTTCTTTTTTAAGCGTTCTTTACGGAATTTCCAATAGGAATTTCCTCGCTAATCTTCGCTAAACAGTCTAAATATTTTTGACACGGACTTCCTGCTATAAGGATACATGCGGGAATACACAACGCGTGAGCTAATTGTATAACTGTTTGAAGCGTAACACCTTTATAAAGATCCGCACGCTCTATTTGACTTATGTATGGAGCCGATAATAAACATTTCTCCGCCAAACTGTCTTGCGTCATACGTTGCAAAACGCGAAATTTTCGCACGTTTTCGCCCATTTTTTGGTAATTCGTAAATGTTAAATCATCAAGTGTTGCCCGTAAAGCATCCGATTTCTTTGGTTTCTTTCGCATATACTCACCTCGTTTAATACGCTTCCATTATTGCATAAAACAAACTTAATTAACAGCAACTGACAGTATAAGTTTAATAACTGTCAGTTAAGTCAAAGCTTCATAACAATGGTATATGCGCGAAATATAGGAGTTTTACGGAATTTTATTGTTTACGCAATTATAGAAAAATTTTTTCAAAATTCTTACTGTAGTAAAATTTTTCTCGATGGAAATTTTTCTAATACGGCTATTTATTCCAAAGTTTGGTATGAAAACAACTTAAAAATTAGAATCAATAATCAAAAATAACTTCAAATAAGATTATATGAACATATTTATAAAGCAATAACTGGAGGTGAGGGCAATGCTCATAGAAAAGAAAATTTTATCGGTATCGGAAGCATCCGCTATTCTCAGTTGTAGCGATAATATCGTGTATAGTCTTCTTCGTAGTCAAGCGTTAAGAGGATATAAGGATTTTGGTGGGAGACGTTGGAGAGTGCCGGCTGAGTCTATTACAAGTTATATTGACGCTCGTATAACTGCTTGCGCGTCCCTAAAGTAAACTTTGATTATTTCGGCTTTTTGGTGTGCTTTTATACCACTATAAACATGATAATAAGCTAAAAAATATGGGGAGGATAAGTTTATGGGAAATACTAGCGAATCATTGATAACCATAGAGGAACTTTGCGAAGAGCTGATGATCGGCCGTAACGCAGCTTATAAACTGTTGGAAGAACGTAAAATTAAAGGGTTTAGAATAGGTAGAATTTGGAAAATTCCAAGAGCGAGTATAAACGCATACATTAAAGAGCAAGTAAAATAAAATTTGGAGCTTGGCATTATACCAAGCTCCAAAAGTTTTTTATTTTGATAAAACAATTATAGAAATTTTTTGTAAATATGTTATAATAGATAAAAAAGGGGGCGAATAGATATGAATACCGCTCTGGCGAGAGATATAGACTATTCCGAAGATAAAATCCGCTACGATGCCGCTTGTCGCAATATTTTAGCGGATAAACACATTTTGGCGTGGATTTTGAAGGGGACGCTGACAGAATATAAGAATAATACCATTGAAGAAATATTAAAATGTATTGAGCCGCCCGAAATTGCCACAGCACGAGTTGAAAACACAAATGCGCCGGAGCGTGTTGTAGGAATGAGCGACAGCGACAAAAATTTATTTGAGGGCGATATTTTCTACGATATTCGCTTTTCAGCGTCAACGAAAGACACGCTATCTAATTTAATCATAAACAT
>JAGBMX010000149.1 GCA_017634675.1 Selenomonadaceae bacterium
GAAGAAGACGAGGTAGATAGGGTATGTGTGTAAGTGCGGTAACGCATTTAGCTTAATACTACTAATCGGTCGAGGACTTGACTTAATAAGCTAAAATGTCAGCTTTCCTTCTAGTTAGTTTTGAGTGTGCAAAGAACTCTCGGCACACAAACCCAATAAAATGGGAGTCCAGAGGGGCGAAGCTCCTTTGGCAGGGTCAAGGGACAGAGTCCCTTGCGGGAGTTTGAGGGCGGAGCCCTCAATAAGAATATCCGGTGATGATGCCTTGATGGAGCACCTGTTCCCATACCGAACACAGTAGTTAAGCATCAAGAGGCCGAAAGTACTTGATTGGCGACGAGCTGGGAGGATAGGTAATCGCCGGTTTTAGGTTTTCCCCTAAGCGATGCTTAGGGGAAAAATTATTAAAGGGTAGATGACTTTAATATATTACAAAAAAATACTGGTAATTTTTTTTGTAATGGTGTATAATCCCTTGTAGTGCAACGCTCACTTAGCTCAGTTGGTAGAGCATCTCCGTCACATGGAGGGGGTCGGGGGTTCGAGTCCCTCAGTGAGCACCATATGTTTTGCGAAAGTTTGTTGAAATTGCGCGATATATGAAAATATATCGCTTTTTTTGTAAAATAAATTAATAACAAGACTAGATGTCCCGTGCCTCTACGGTGGGGGTCTATATCGGAAGAAAGGCGGGAGTTTAAATCTCCCGCCTCTCGGAAGTCTTGCTCTCATGCTGACGTATGTAGTTTTTTCTTCTGGCGAAGAAAAAACTTGAATTAAGGCATTTTAAGGAAGCTCATTTAATTGGCGGTTTCCTTAAGCCGTGTAGGAGGGAATTATTGTGTTGACGGAAGAATTCAAGGAAAAAGTACGCGACCATATCATTGAGAAATCGGAGGCTGTTAAAAATCTTGGCATCGTGATGGATTTTTGCGGAGAAGGAAGTGTTGTGCTTGGATTGCCCATTTTACCGCATACGACTAACGGGTACCAAATCTGTCACGGCGGAACTTATATGATGCTTGCCGATTCTGCAATGGGTGCGGTATGCTTTGCATTGAACAAAAAAGTTGTTACCTTGGAGGCAAATATCAGTTATTTAAAGAGCGCGCCTATCGGTACAAGACTTAGAGCGGTTGCTTCAGCACTCCACAACGGCGCAAGAACATTGTCTTGCACTTGCGATATTTTCGACGATGATAATAATCTTTGCGCTCAGGCGAGAGGTACATTTTTCGTGGTCGGATATATAGAATGAAATTTTACCGAAAATTTGATGATTTTTCATGTTATCCACATCTTTGTAAATTTTATCCACATGAAAATGTGGATAAGTCGGCTTGGCTGAAAAATAAATGAATAATTTCAATGATCTACGGCTTTTGTGTTGATTGTAATTTGTCAACATATAAGTGGAAAAGTAGAAAAAGCGTGCCTCAAGGAATAATTAATCATTGCTTCCTCAAGACACGCTTTTTATTTTTTGTTTGCTGCTTTTTGCTTGGCGTACATTGTGCCTAAACTTGCAAGCTTGTGCTTAAACGCCATCAATGGATGTCTAAACATCATTCTACTGCTTGCGCTTTTCATGATCTTTAAAAATTCCTTGGTTTGAGACGCCCCAAAACATGCCCGATCGCAGGAATCGCAAATTGGCTTTGTGACTCCGTAAGGACATTTATTCATCTTAACCATAACAACAGCCAGCAAAGCCGTGCATTTTGGGCAGAGCTTATCGCCGCTTGTGTCGTGATTTTTATGACAATACATAAGGAATGAAGTTTTTATATGTTTTTTTTCCTTGGGCATATTGTTTTTTATCGGAACCTGTTTGGGCTTCGGTAAAAAACGAGAGAGAAACCCCATATTTATCATCCTTTTTTAGTTTAAAAGTTTTTCTATTCCTTTGGAAATTTTCTCAATAACGCCGACATTCTCGCCGCCTTTTACGTTTATCGATGTATCTCCCGCTACGATTTTGATATCCTCAAATTCCTCATGATTAGTAACCACAAGAGTGGTTACGGTATCGTATTTTTCAGCGATAGCGGCTTCATCAAATTCTAACAGAAGCTCGCCTTTCTTCACATCTTCACCTTGTTCTTTATACGCTTTAAAATGCTCGCCTTTCAATTTTACGGTGTCAATCCCAACATGAATGAGAAGTTCAAGTCCTTCCTTGCTTTTTATTACGAGGGCGTGTTTGGTATCGAAGAAAACGGCAAGCTCGCCGTCAAACGGCGCTATAACCCTTCCCTTGGGATGTTTTATCGCTGCGCCTTTCCCGAGAATACCTTCTGCAAAGGCGGGATCCTTGACTTCGGAAAGGGGTACGAGTTCGCCTTCAACCGGACTTTCTATAATTATTTCGCTCATTTAAACTCCTCCTAAGGACGCAAGTATCTCTACGGCTGTATTATAAACAATAATTTTATTTTTGTCAGTAATTTTTTGTAAATTCGCTTGAATATGTCAGTTTTTTCGTTACTATTCACGGATAATACAACATAGTGGTGCGAAAGGTGAATTAGTGCCGTTCATGGTCGACCTCTCCACCGCTTCGCGGTCCCCCTCCCCTTTCAGGGGAGGCAACGTGAAGGTGACTTTTCTATTGTATATCCACAAAATGAGAAATCAGAGAGCCTCCCCTGAAAGGGGAGGTGCCCGAAGGGCAGAGGGGTTGACCATGAAGAGCACCGTTTTTTCTTTTTTTACTACCCGTGAATAGTAACGTTCTTTCAGCCATCTTTTATTATGCCGCTTGCGATGCAAAATTTTTCGAGAATATTTAAAACATATCCAATCGAGATTGGTTTATATATTTTTCAGGAACGTTGAGAAATTTACGATAACTTAAAAAGCCTCGGCTAAATCTTATGCCAAGGCTTTTGATTTCAGTGGTCGGGATGACAGGATTCGAACCTGCGACCTCATCGTCCCGAACGATGCGCGCTACCAAACTGTGCTACATCCCGGATGGTCGAGAGAATTAATAATCATTAACCTCGAGAACTAATATAGCACATATACTGCTTTTGTGTCAAGCTATTTGGCGCAGATTGTTGACTTAGAATTTTAGTGGTTTTCCTGAAAAATGGTGAAAATTTGCCTTTTTATTACTCGGCTTGATAATTACTCTGCGGCGTATTGGGTTTGTTGGGTCTAAATGGTCTGTCCGGTCTGTTTGGTCTATCGGGTCTGCTGAAATTTGCCTTATCCCGGGGCGGGTTGAACTCTACGTTTAAAGATTTTGCAACGTCAATCCAGCGGTTGTTGATTTTCTTCATTTGAAGCACGGCGTTTATGGTTTTGCCGGATTTCTCCGCCAAATACGCCGCCATGGCGATGTCCCTATGATGATAGCCCTTGTCTATAAGCTCTTTCGCCTTGGTTTTGTCGATTTTGGCAAATTTTGAGATGCGCTCTGCAGCTTCCTCGGAGTTAAATTCTGGTCTTTCTCCCGTAAAATTGTGACGGGGACCTCTGCCATCGCCTCTGAAATTTCCTCTGCCACCGTCGTAACAATCGCCATACCCGCCGCAGTTGCAGTAATCGGTTCTATTGGTATTATTTTTGTTGTTGTCCGCCGCCTCCGTTTGAGTGAAAAAAGCGCCGCTTCCAACTAGGAACGCCCCCGCTAAAATACCCGCCAAAACTCTTTTCTTTATAAACATTTAAAATTCCTCCCTTTGTTTTGCTGTTTGTATTATCTTATGAAAATGTGACAAAAGTATGACGAATTAAAAAAAATTTTGGAATTTATTATCACATACAATTTTCAAAATTTTACGGATTTTTTTGACAATGAAAAAATTTTTTGAAAATAACACAAATTTTTTAAAAAATTAGAAGGAGATTAAAAAAATTTACAGAATTTATTAGATAATCAAAATCGCGAATTACCTAGAGATGAGAACATTTCTCTTTTCTCTTGTCGCTTAGTATTCGTTGCCGATGTGGGTTTAGGTTGAAGGAGTGACTGTGTTTATGAAAAGTTTTATGGACAAAGATTTCCTGCTTGAGACAGAGACAGCCAAGAAGTTGTATCATGACTATGCGGCGAAGATGCCGATTATCGATTATCACTGCCATATAAACCCGCAGGAGATTGCGGAAAACCGTAAATTTGAGAACATCACAGAAGTTTGGCTTGGCGGCGACCATTACAAGTGGCGCATGATCCGCTCCAACGGCATACCCGAAGAAAAAATCACCGGCAAGGAAACGAGCGCAAGGGAAAAATTTCAGATGTTCGCGGAATCCCTTCCTCGCGCTATAGGCAACCCTCTTTATCATTGGACTCATTTGGAACTTCAACGCTTCTTCGGCGTAACTGACACTTTAAACAAAGACAGCGCGGAAAAAATCTGGAATATCTGCAACGAAAAACTTGCCACCGACGAATTTACCGTTCAGGGGCTTATTAAGCAAGCAAACGTTAAACTTATCTGCACCACGGACGATCCTGCTGACGACCTTCGTTGGCACAAAAAGATAAAAGAAGACGGCAAATGCACCGCAAAAGTTCTCCCCGCAATGCGCCCCGATGCCGCCATGCGCATCAACAAACCCGAATGGGCGGATTATATGAAGCGTTTGGGCGAAGTCGCAGGCGTTAAAATCGAAAAATTTGCGGATTTGAAGGCGGCTCTCGGAAAACGCATTCAATTCTTCCACGACATGGGTTGCCGCGCTTCCGACCACGCTCTTGAATATGTGTTCTGCCGCGAGATGGACGAATCTCAGGTTGACGCTATCATGAAAAAAGCCTTTGAGGGCAAAGAACTCACCGTTGAAGATATCGAAGGCTACAAGACGGCTCTTCTTATATATTTATCGAAAGAATACAGCGAGCGCAAATGGGGTATGCAGATTCATTACTCCGCCATGCGCGACAACAACAGCCGCCGCTTTAAGGAACAAGGTCCCGATACCGGCTTTGACAGCATAGGGTCTTATAGTTGCGGCGAAGGCTTGGTGGCGCTTCTTGACGCTATGGAAAGCAGAGGTCACTTGCCTAAGACAATATTATATTCCTTAAATCCCAGTGATAACGCTCTTATCGCCACGATTTTGGGTTCTTTCCAAGGTCCCGAAGTTCCCGGCAAAATTCAGCAGGGTTCCGCGTGGTGGTTCAACGATACAAAGACTGGCATGGAGGCGCAGCTTACCAATATCGCAAATCTTTCCGTACTCGGAAACATTGTGGGTATGCTGACGGATTCCCGTTCCTTCCTCTCTTACACACGTCACGAATACTATCGCCGCATTCTCTGCAACTGGCTCGGAAAACTCGTTGAAAACGGCGAATATCCGAACGATATCGAATTCTTGGGCAAGATTGTGGAAGACATCAGCTTTAATAACGCGAAACGCTATTTCGGTTTTGAGATTTAAGATTAACGGAAACATAAGAAGTCGTAGAAAACTCTGCGACTTCTTATGCTACGCATAAAACAAAAAGACTCTATTATCGCATATCGCAAAATTGTAATGAATAATCAAAACCAATAACCGGGAGTCCAGAGGGCTGCGCCCTTTGGCAGGGTCAAGGGACAGAGTCCCTTGCGGGGTCTGGGGCAGCGCCCCAGCTTAAAGCAAAGGAGTAAGTAAGATGGCGAGCATTGTTGAGAGAAAAGATCTTTGCGTTAGGAAAGAGCGTCCTATAAAGGTATTGCAGTATGGCGAAGGCAATTTTTTGAGGGCGTTTGTGGATTACGGGTTGGACGTGGCGAACGAAAAGGGTAAATTTGACGGAAATATAGCTATTGTAACCCCCACGCCTTCTAACGATCATAATCGTAAACTTTTGAAATTCTTTAGGGAACAGGATAACTTTTATACGGTATGCTTAAGAGGCAAGAAGAACGGACAACCTTATCAGGAAAATAGAGTAATAACTTCGGTTGAAAAAGTTGTCAGCAGTTACGATGATTTTGACGAATATATGGCTTTGGCTGAAGTGGACAGCCTTGAATATGTGGTGTCTAATACCACGGAGGCGGGCATTGTCTACGAGGACAGCGATAAGTTTGAGGATAAACCTGCGGCGCACTTCCCCGCAAAACTTACTCAATTCTTGTACAGAAGATACGAACATTTTAAGGGCAAAGGCAAAGGGCTTACGATGCTTCCCGTGGAGCTTATCGACCATAACGGCGAAGCGCTCCTTGATTGCGTAAAGAAATATATAGATTTGTGGAAACTTCCCGCAGAGTTTAAAACTTGGGTTGAAAAGGAATGCAACTTTGTAAGCACTTTGGTTGACAGAATTGTGCCCGGTTTCCCAAGAGGAAAAGAAGAAGCTCTTGCGAAGGAACTTGGTTATACGGATAATCTTTTGGACGAGGCGGAGCCTTTCGGGCTTTGGGTCATAGGCGACGAACAGCTTCGTTCCACCTTTGATATAGGCGGCGATTGGCTTTCCGTTGAGTATACGAATAAGATTGAAGTTTATAAGGAAAGAAAAGTTCGCATCTTGAACGGCGCGCATACGTCAATGGTTTTGGGCGCATATTTGGCGGGATTCAACTATGTGGGCGAGTGTATGGCGGACGAAGACGTGCGTCGTCAACTCGATCAGAGCGTGTTTGGCGAGATTGTCCCCACAGTGCATTTGCCGAGGGAGCAGGCGGAGAGTTTTGCAAGAGCCGTGTTTGAACGCTTTGAAAATCCATTTGTTAAACATGCGTTATTGTCGATTTCGCTTAATTCCATTTCAAAATGGAGGGCGAGAGTGCTTCCAAGCCTTAAAGACAGTTTGGCGGCGACGAAGAAACTTCCCAAATGGCTCACATACTCCTTGGCGGCGCTCCTTGCGTTCTACCGCACAACCGAAAAAGGCGCGAATTGCCTGATTGGTCATAGAGGCAACGAAACTTACGAAATACACGATGATGCGGAAAAATTGGAATTTATAGCGGCAAACGCCGGAAAATCCACGGAAGAATACGCAAAAGCGGTATTGTCCGAGACTAACTGGTGGGGCGAAGATTTGACTAAGGTGCCGGATTTCTTGGACGAAGTCGTAAAACACTTGAAAGGCATTGAGAGTCAGGGCGCAAAGGCTTATATCAAAGCGTTGGGAGCGTGAGGATATGGAGAAAGTCTATCAGATACACGCAAAAGACAATGTAGTGGTCGCCCTTTCGCCGTTAAAGAAGGGCGAAACAATAGATATATCAGGAAAAAGTGTAACCTTGAACGAGGATATCCCCGCAGGTCATAAAGTGGCTAAAGAGGACATTCCTCAAGGCAAGGAGATTATAAAATACGGTTTCCCCATCGGCACGGCGAAAACGGATGTAAAGCTTGGGTCTTGGGTACACAGTCACAACACAAAAAGCCGTTTGGGAGATTTGCTCGAATATACGTATCATCCCGAAAACGCAGGGGAAGCGCCCAAGGCAAGCGATAAGAAATATACGTTTAAGGGTTACGCCAGAGAGGACGGCAAGGCGGGAATCAGAAACGAAGTTTGGATTGTTCCTACTGTCGGTTGCGTAAATTCGATTGCGAGAGTTATCGAAGAAAAAGCGCAGGCTTTTTTGAAAGATTTTCCCAACGTTGAAGGCGTTTTCGCTTACAGTCATCCTCACGGTTGCTCGCAGCTTGCCGACGACCACAAGCGCACACAGAAATATCTTGCGGGGCTTACCCACAATCCCAACGCCGGCGCGGTGTTGCTCCTTAGCTTGGGTTGCGAAAACAACCAGATGGACCAGATGAAAGAAGCCGTGGGAGAAATCACTCCCGGCAAGATGGATTATCTTATCTGTCAAGAGGTTGAGGACGAAATTGCGGCGGGACTTGAGAAAGTAAAAACTTTGATGGCGTTCGCCAATAAATACGAACGCACCGAACAGCCCGTAAGCAAGTTGGTATTTGGCTTAAAATGCGGCGGCTCGGACGGTTTTTCGGGCATTACGGCAAATCCGTTGGTCGGCGCAGTTGCGGATAAGCTCGTTGCGGCGGGCGGTACGGCGATACTTACGGAAGTTCCCGAAATGTTCGGCGCAGAGACTCTGTTGATGGATCGTTGCAAGGACGAGGCGACTTTTAAAAAGACCGTGGATCTTATCAATAACTTTAAGAGTTATTTCATGCGCTACGGCGAAAAGGTTGACGAAAATCCCTCCCCGGGCAACAAAGCGGGCGGCATAACGACTTTGGAAGATAAATCCTTGGGTTGCGTGCAAAAAGGCGGTTCCGCAAAGGTCATGGACGTTTTGACTTACGGCGATAGGGCTTTGGAAAAAGGATTGCTCTTGTTGCAAGGTCCCGGCAACGATTTGGTGGCGGCGAACGCTTTGGCGGCAGCCGGCGCGGATATGGTGCTTTTCACGACGGGCAGAGGAACTCCTTTCGCTTGCCCGGTGCCTACGGTTAAGATTTCCAGTAATTCCAGAATAGCGGGATTTAAGAATAATTGGATAGACTTTAACGCGGGAGCGTTGGTTGAAGGCGCGACAATGGAAGAAAAAGCGGAAGAATTTTTTGAATTCTTGCTCGCCATCGCTTCCGGCGAAAAACACGCCAAGTCAGAAGCTCTCGATAAACACGAACTCGCAATATTCAAAGACGGCGTGACGCTGTAAAATTATAATCTCAAAAGACTTCTTTCTTTCTCTTTCTCTTTTTTGTAAAAAAGAGAAAGAGAAAGAAAGAAGCAAAGAAAGAGAAAGAGAAAAAACTTTAATAAACTTGAATTTTAAGATTATATGAAGTTTTTTCAAAAAAGGAAAAGCGTAACTTCTGCCGCAAATCCCATAAACCGGGAGTCCAGAGGGGCGAAGCTCCTTTGGCAGGGTCAAGGGACAGAGTCCCTTGTGGGGTTTGGGGCGAAGCCCCGACAAAAGAAAGCGAGGTTAGAATATGGCGTTTGAGTGGAATCAGAAGAAGTATGACGAGATAGTGGACACTGTGTGTTCGATGCCAAGACCGAAGTCGGAGCCGGTGTTTTCGATTGACGCAGATAAGTATAAGCATTTGGTGAGAGAAGTAGAGGAAATTTACTTCGTGCATCCGGACGGACCTTATCCCGGGACGAAAGCCGAATTAAAGAAGGATATGGCGTACCGCGGCAAAAAGCTGATTAAAAAGACGCAAAAGGTGACTTTTTACGGCGACGCTATCCAGGCGGCGATTGACGATGCGGCGAAGAACGGCGGCGGCAGGGTAGAGGTGCCGGAGGGCGAATGGTTCACAGGCGCTATCGAATTAAAGAGCCATGTGGAATTGCATTTGTCTAAGGGCGCAACATTGGCGTTTATAAGGAATAAGACCAACGAGTTCTATCCGATAAGGTTCTCAAGATGGGAAGCGTCGGAAGTGATGAATTTCTCGCCCCTTGTTTGCGCTTACGACTGCGAACATATTTCGATAACGGGTGAAGGAACACTCGACGGCAGAGCTGATGAATTTAACTGGATGCCTTGGAAGTTTGGATATTTCGGCGAAACGGATCAGGAGGAAATGCGCCAGAAGCTCTTTAAGATGGCTGAAGACGGCGTGCCTCCCGAGGAGAGAGTGTTTGACGATAAGGTTTCGCCCTTGCGTCCGCCGTTTATACAGTTCTTCCGTTGCAAGAACGTGTACTTGGAGGGCGTAAGCATCGCAAATTCGCCTTTCTGGGAAGTAAACCCCGTGCTTTGCGAGAATTTCTGGGCTAAGGGATTGAAGATTGTAACGGATCTTTACAACAACGATGGTATCGACCCGGATTCGACGAAGAACGTCTTGATTGAGGATTGTTTCTTCTTGACGGGGGACGATTGCATAGCCATTAAGTCCGGGCGCAACGCCGACGGAAGAAAATATGCGACTCCGACGGAAAATGTCGTTATCAGAAACAATAAATTCGCCAACGGTCACGGCGGCATTACGCTTGGCAGCGAGATTTCCGGCGGCGTGCATGATGTTTACGCCAACAATAACTATTTCGACAGCCCGAATTTGGATTATCCCATCAGGTTTAAGACTAACGCTCTTCGCGGCGGTGTCTTGGAGAATGTTTACGTTAAGCACAGCGTTGTAAACAAGAGTAAATTGGCCGTGGTACACGCGGACTTCTTCTATGACGAAGGTCACGACGGGGACTTCTTGCCGAGACTTGCGAATATTACGATTGAGGATTTCAAGACCAAAAAAGGCGGCAGTATCGATTCTAAGAACGCTTTCTTCCTCAAAGGCTTCGAGGATGCGCCTATAGAGAATATCGTTTTCCGCGATATGGTGCTTGACGGCGTAAAAGGCGATGCGGAGATGATTAACGTCAACGGGCTGACTTACGAGAACGTGACGATTAACGGCAAGAAGCAAGAAGATCGGACGATAAATATCGGTCCCGACGGTCAAATTAAATAAGAACGCTTAGGCGTTTTTATAGATGAAACTGTATCCGGGGGCGTTTCTCCCCCCGGATTGGTTATATCCATAAATTTATGGGTAATGCGCCAAGGAAACGTTAGCGTATCTTGGCGCCGGCAATTATTATAAAGGGAGGATCATAATGGCTGCTCAGAGAAAAGTCACATGGTGGAACGTATTGGGCTATGCGTGCTCAAACTTCCTCGGCGGCGGTACGCAAGCTCTAAGCTCTGCGTTCCTGATGCTGTTTTACACAATGTACTGCGACATTCCCGCGGTGCAAGCAGGTCTTATTTTTACAATCGCTCGCGTTATAGACGCTATCGGTAACCCCATAATGGGTTACATCTCCGATAACTTCGGACGTACTGCGATAGGCAAGCGTTTCGGACGCAGAAGATTCTTCATCTTAATGGGCGCGCCCCTTGTCCTTATCACTTATCCTATACTTTGGACTCCGGGACATTCCTTTGAATTTTATGTTTGCGCCAACATCGTTTACGAGGTCGTGTTCACCAGCGTTATGGTGCCCGGTCCCACTCTTCCCGCTGAAATGACTCAGATTGCGGCGGAAAAAACCAAGCTCGTTTCCGCGAAACAGTACTGCGGCACTTTTGCCAGCACCATCGCGCTTTTGTTCCCCGCTTTCTTCTTCCAGAGATTCGGCGAAGGCAACATTGACGCGTTCTTCTATACCGGTCTTTCCTATGCGGCGGTTGTCTGCCTTTCCCTCTTGGTAATGTATAAACTCACTTTCGAGCGTGCGCCTGAAGATATACACTACACCGAGGAAATGGGTTCCATCGGTCATATCTTTAAGAAACTCGGCAACGACGTTGTCGCTGCGTTGAAGGTTAAAACTTTCCGCCTCCATGCGGGCATGATGCTCTTTATCGGTATCTACAAGAACTTAGCGGCAGGTATCTTTACCTACTACGTCGTTTACGCTTTGGGTCTTTCCATGAGCGCAACTTCCGTTATCACCAGTTTTGCAACGCTCGTTTCCTTTATAGCGCTTGCTATCTTTATTGCGCTTTGCTATCGTAAAGGCGGTCCATTCGCCTTTAAAGTCGTTTTTGTTATCGTAACTCTTTCCCTTATCGGTTATTATGTGCTCTTCCAGCAGAAACAATTCGGCATGGAAGAAGAAATGGTGGTCGTATGGCTCACTATCTTGGCTATCATCAACAATGTCGGTAAAGCGGGCGCGGACTACATCCCTGTGTTCCAGCTTCCCTTCATGGCGGACGTTGACGAGGCTGTTACCATGGAGCGCCGCGAAGGTATTTTCACCGGCTGTAACGGTCTTCTTTCCAAAGTGGCTTCTGCTCTCGAAGGTTTCTTGCTCGGCGTAGGCTTGGCGGCGTTCGGATTTGAAAAGGGCGCAGGTCAGCAGACCGATCTCGCTATCCAGGGCGTTCTCTTCATGACCATCGTAGTGCCTATCCTGCTCTGCGTTATCGTGCTTGTCATTTCCCACGGTTTGAAACTTACCAAGGAAAATCACAAGCTTTTGGTTGACGAAGTTCATCGTATCCGCGAAGGCGGCTCTATGGATGATGTTACTCCCGAAACCAAAGCGGCTGTTGAAGCTCTTACCGGTTGGAAGTATGAACAGTGCTTCGGTCATAACGACTTGATGAAGGTTTCAGGCAACTGATTTTTAACAAATAAACAAGCGTCACTATATAATTTTATCTTCCTCGCTTATCTTTGCGGGGAAGATAAAATTATATATAGTCAGAATTTTTATTAAAGTTTTTTCTTTCTCTTTTTTCTCTTTTATACAATGTCTTAGCGATTTATCGCTTAGAGATTGTTATACCCTGTGGGTGCTTTTTTACAAAAAAGAAAGAGAAAAAAGAAAGAAGGATTTTAGGGTTTATTTAGAGGGAGGAAAGTTTATGATGGACAAAGAGTATTCAAAATATTCTAAATGGATGGCGGATTCTGTTATTGAGAGGAAAACGGATCTGACGAGTTATTGGGCGTATGAGTTCGGGCTCACCCTTGACGGCATTTTAGAGGTATGGAGAAATACCGGCGAGGAGAAGTATTTCGACTATGTTAAAGAGTGCATGGATACTTTTGTGCAACCGGACGGCACCATTCGCGGATACGACGTTAAGGAATATAATATCGACCATTTAAACAACGGCAAAACCCTCCTTTCAATTTATCAGGAAACCCACGACGAAAATTACAAAAAAGCCTTGCAGCTTTTGAGAAGCCAGATAGAGCATCATCCCAGAACCAAAGAAGGCGTGTTCTATCATAAGGCGATATACCCCGAGCAGATTTGGCTCGACGGTTTATACATGGGCGCGACCTTCTACGCTAAATATGTGAGCGAGTTCACAAAGAGCATGGACGAATACAACGACATCGCAAAACAGTTTATCATTGCAAGAAAACATACCTACGATCCTAAAACCGGCTTACTCTTCCACGCTTACGACGATGCACGCGAACAGCCTTGGGCGAATAAGGAAACCGGTTGCTCCAAGCATTTCTGGAGCCGTTCGATGGGTTGGTACTGCATGGCGCTTGTGGATACGTTGGAGCAACTCCCCGACGAGTGCGAGTATAAGAAAGAAATCATTAAGATTTTGAACGAGACAATGGAAGCCTTGCTAAAAGTTGCAAGTCCGGATTCCCACGTATGGTATCAGGTGCTTGACTGCCCGGACAGAAAAGGCAACTACGTCGAAGCGTCCGGCTCTTCCATGATTGCTTATGCGCTTTTCAAAGGCGTTCGCATGGGATGGTTGCCTGAAAAGATGCGCGATTTCGCAAAGAAATCTTATCAGGGTCTTTTGGACGAATTTATCTCCGAAACTCCCATGGGTACCATCTGCCTCAACAAGATCTGCTTCGTAGCGGGCTTGGGTGGAAAAGACACCGCCGCTTACGGCTACCGCGACGGTTCTTTTGCATACTACATCAGCGAACCTATCGTCACCAACGAGCCTAAAGGCCTTGGACCATTCATCTTGGCTGCGGCTGAATTTGAAAGATTGTAATTAGTTGGGACTTCGTCCCAAACCCTACAAGGGGCGCTGCCCCTTGACCCTGCCAAAGGAGCTTCGCCCCTCTGGACTCCCTTTTTAATTTAATTAATAGAGTTTAGGGGAGCGAAGTTTCTTTACGGGTAAGGGGGATTTTTTCTGTTGGAATCAGTTTTGATGTTTTTAATATAATCCTATGAACGATGTGTTGTTTGAGTTAAACGGTAAAGATATAACAAGAAGGCGATATATTGAGCGATAACGGGATAAAGCCTTGGGAAGAGCTTACGTTTAAGGACGACTATATATTTAAAAAGGTAATGAGCGATAAAAGACTTTGTAAAAAATTGCTAGAGAAATTGTTGCGTATAAAAATTCGGGATTTAAAGTTTTTGGAAGAGGAGAAATCTCTTAAATCCACCTATATAAGCAAAGGCGTAAGACTTGACATATACGTTGAGGACGATAAGAAAACAGTGTATGATGTGGAAATGCAGGTCAGAAATTTGTCCGATGAAGAAATTTCAAAACGCACAAGGTACTATCAAGCGGCTATAGATACGGATTTGCTCTCTGCCGGAGCGCTTTATAGCGAATTAAAACAGACGATTATAATTTTCATTTGTCCTTTCGCTTTATTTAATTCTAATCGTCATATTTATACTTTTAAGAATATATGTTTAGAAGATAACCGCATAAAAATGAAGGACGGGGCAACGAAAATTTTTATATCCACCAAGGGAGATATTGACGATGTATCTCCCGACGTTAAGGCTTTCTTAAATTATATCGACGGTATATCGAGTAAGGACGAATTTGTTTCTGAAATTGACAGCGCCGTTAAATACTTAAAAAGTAAAGAATCTGAAAGGTTGAGTTATATGACATATGCAATGAAAATGTTGGAAGAAAGGGAAGAAGGACGAAAAGAAGGACGCAGCGAGGGAATAAGCGAGATGGTGCTTGCCATGCTTCGGGAAAACACGCCGCTAGATTTTATTGCTAAAATATCTAATTTGCCCGTTACGAAAATATCCGAGATAGGAAGACTTCATGGAGTAATATACGCAAAATGACGAAAGTTTTATGAGATACCCAAATTTAAGAAGAAAACCACGGGAGAAATGACGAAAGCCGAAAAATGGCTTGCGTATTTTGCAAAACAGATAGATGAAGAAGAGGCGAGTAAGATGGGTGAAGCGGCAATAAGCAGCGCATTTGATGCTGTAAATAATTTTATGTTGAGCGAAGAGCAAAAATTGGCGCATTAGTGCCGTTCACAGTCGACCCCTCCACCGCTTCGCGGTCCCCCTCCCCTTTCAGGGGAGGCGCTAGAGAGGGAACTTTTCTCAATATAGCCGCAAAAGTAAAATCAGAGAGCCTCCCCTGAAATGGGAGGTGCCCGAAGGGCGGAGAGGTTCACCATGAACAGCACTATTTTACCTTTTGAATTGCGCTTGTGAATATTAATTAATTTTTTAATCAACTTTTAATTTTTTTCAAAATTTCATCTAATTTTACTTTATTTTTTCAAAAGATTGTTATATAATACATTTCGTTGATAGAATTTTTTATTATATGTTCATGTGGAGCGTTGCGTGACTTGAGAGGATTAGGCGCGAGGCTCTTTGTGGAAATATATTTTATCAAGAAAAGAGGAATCATTCATTATGATGACAACCAAGAAAAAACTCCTCCTTGCCCTTGCTTGCTCCGCCGCTATCGGCACAATGAGCTTCACGGGCGCAGCGGAAGCGGCCTCCAATCCTTTTGCGGCGGTTCCTACCTCCAGCAAATCTTACGACGATGTGGCGGCTCTCGTTGATCACGGACTCATCTACGGCTACAAAAAGGGCGACTTCGACAAGACCCGTATGATAAGCCGTATGGAAATGGCTATCTTCACAGGTAAAGCCATGAGCGCGATGGATAGAGCGGGCGCGGCGGATACCGAGCGCATCAACCGCTTGATAAAAGAGTATCAGTCGGAATTAACCGATTTGCACGTCCAGATTCCCGGCGTAAAAGCTAAGAAGGACAGCAAGGGCAGCAAACCCGCCGCGGCGAAAGACTCCCGTATTAAGCAGATTCCTGCAAACTACAATTTCAACGGTATTATTCGTTTCCGTCATGACTGGGGTAGCGGTGATTATACCGCTAAGAACGGTACGAACAAAAATCAGCAGGAGTTCGGCGGCAACAATAACAATATGGTGTTGTTGCAGTTCAACAATAAATTCAACATCAACAAAGACTGGTCTGCTGAGGTCGTGTTCTTCGGCTCAAAGAACAGCGATGGTGACTCCCGTGGTTCCGGTGAAAACACTACCGGTCTTTGGGACTTCGGTCGCGCTTATGTGCAGGGTCCTGCATGGAAGGGCACCGTTAAAATGGGTCGCTTGAAGGGTTCTAACGTATATAACTACTCTATGATTATGGGTCAGTATTTCTCCGGTATCACTTACACCAAGAAATTCGGTAGCAAGTGGACAGGAGATATTGGTTGGGGTAAAATTGACTATGCGACCAACGGTTTAGCTGACCAAGGCGCTCCCGCTAATGAAAACTTCCGTTGGAGACGCGGCGTATCCGGCTCCGATATGAACCCTGACGGTTTGGGCGTAAACATGACTCAGGCTCAGATTAAGTATCAGGCAAGCAAGAACTTCTCTCTTGTAGGTAGCTGGTGGCATTTGGTTGCCCGTGGTGGTGGAAAGAGTACAGCAGTTACCAATGATGCAAAGGGTGTAGATATAAACGGCGATAACAAAGCGGATGCAGTTGCGGCTAAAACAAATACGCGCGATAAGAGCAAGTATGGCAACCCTGATATCGGCGAAATCGGCTTCCAGTGGGATGCGTCTCGCAAGCTTACAGTTCGCGGTTCGTATGCGCAGTCTAGCTGGGCGGGAGTTCGCGGAGCTGGTAAGAGTGCATACGGTTTGAGCTTCCAATGGGGTAAAGTAAGCCAGAATAATCCTCATTCCAGTCAGCTGAAACTTGATCTCTTACACGCCGGCAGATATACTGGTATTAAGAGTACATACGACTTGAAGAATAAGGCAGACGAGGGTCAGCATGGCTTTATTATTGATTATCGTTATGTGCCGGTTAAGAACGTTATGTTTGACTTCCGTTGGATGCATTACAAAACCTTGGATAACGAGGCAAAGCATGGTTCTATGAGGAACGCCAATCAGTATCGTGTCCAGATTTATTACTACTTCTAAGAAATACTCCCTTACGGGATTGGAATTGCCGACTGCCTACGCCTTTGTGGCGTAGGCGGAAGGCGGTTTTTTGTATATAAGTCAATACTGTAAAAAGTCTGAAAATTCCTAAAAGTTTCAGAACCCCTCCACCGCTTCGCAGTCCCCCTCCCCTTTCAGGGGAGGCACTAGAACGGGAGATTTTCTCCTTGTTTCCACAAAGTGAAAATTCGAGAGCCTCCCCTGAAAGGGGAGGTGCCGAAGGCGGAGGGGTTTTATAACTGGCAATGACCACTTAGTAACTTTCAAACCACAAGAATAGTGCTGTTCATGGTCGACCCCTCCACCGCTTCGCGGTCACCCTCCCCATTCAGGGGAGGCACTAGAACGGGAGATTTTCTCCTTGTTTCCACAAAAGTGAAAATTCGAGAGCCTCCCCTGAAAGGGGAGGTGCCGAAGGCGGAGGGGTTTTATAACTGGCAATTCAAGTTTTATTAAAGTTTTTTCTTTTCTCTTTTTCTTTGTTACTTTCTTTTTCTCTTTTCTTTTTTACAAAAAAGAAAAGAGAAAAAGAAAGTAAGAACTTTATTCATAGCTACATACAAGGAGGAACAACGATGCAATTATTCAGTAAGAAGAAAGTCGCTTTATCCGCATTTTTGACTTTGGCGATGGCGTCCGCCGTGTTCGCTGCGCCGCAGGCTCCTAAGGGATTGCAGGCGCCGGCTATGGCTGTGTCCGAGAGCGCTATCCCCCTTATCTGGGAGCGTCCTGCTAAGGGCGATAAGGTTATCGGCTATAACGTTTATATGGACGGCAAGAAGATTGTAAGAACCGATCAGGATTTTTCCACCGATGCGAAGAAAGAGCTGAAGGACTTCTATCAGAAATCTCCTAAGGCTGTGAAAATTTTAAATCATATGTATAGAGTAAAGGGCTTGAAAGAGGGTTCGACACATACTTTCACGGTTCGCGCAATCGACGCCAGCGGCAACGAATCGCCGGATAGCAACAGCATTAAGGTCACTACCCGCAAAAAGGGTAAGGTTGTTGATATTACCCAGTTCGGCGCTGTGGGCGACGGCACTACCGTCAACACGGCTGCGATTCAGCAGGCTGTCAACAAATGCCCGGTTGGCGGTACTGTTGTGGTTCCTCCAGGGGTTTATAAGACCGGCTTGATTTGGCTCCATGGGGATATGACCCTTGAAATCCAAAAAGGCGCGACCATTCTTGCGTCCGAGCAGCCCGACGCTTATCAGTACGGCTATCATCTCTATCCTTATATCTCGCAGGATCGTTTCTACGCTCTCTTTAGCACCAAGTATAAAGAGGGAGATCCTAAGATGAAGAACCTCCGCATTGTGGGCGAAGGCACCATCGACGGCAACGGCTGGAAGAAGGGTCCCGACGGCAATTACTTGTATCGCCAGAAGGCAAAGAAGGGCGCAAAGACTTTGCCGAAAAACCATGTGTCCAAAATCGGTATCTTGGCGTGGAACCAGGTTGATTGGCTCGACAAGAACAAGGGCTTGAACGAGGATAAGGCGTATCAGCGCCGTTCTTCCATGATGCTCTTGCAGGGTGTTGACAATGTGGCGGTTTCCGGCATTACTTTCCGCAATCCGGCGAACCATACGTTGATTCTCTCCCACTGCAACGATGTAACCGTAGAGAATACCAAGTTCATGACATATAACTGCAACAACGGCGACGGCATTGAGTTCGCTCACGGCGCAGGCTTGAAGGTTTACGACAGCATTTTTGACACGGGCGACGACTGCATCAACTTCGCCGCAGGTCAGGGCGCTATGGGTGAGAAGGACAAACCCACCGAAAAGATTTGGGTGTTCAACAACTCCATCCATCACGGTCACGGCACGGTCGTTATGGGCAGCCATACCGCGGCGTTTATCCAGAATTTGCTTGCGGAAGACAACGTGGTTGACGGTTGCGAAGTCGGACTTCGTATGAAGAGCAATGCGGCTAACGGCGGCGGCGCAAGGAACATCACCTTCCGCAACAATGCGCTCAGGAACATTGAGAAGAACTTTGTTATAGCCACCACGGGTTATAGCGATCCCAACCAGAAGACCGAGTTCCCGAAAGCTACTAAACCCGCTGTGTTCTACAACATTTTGGTTGAAGACTGCTCCGTCGAAAAGACCGGCAAAGCGGCGATTGAGATTGTTGGCGCGCCGAACATGAAGCATCATGATTTCGTGTTCAAGAACATCGTGATTTCCGGCGGCAAACCTTGGATCATCACCGACGCAGAGAAGCTCACTTTTGAGAACGTAAAACAGGCTGATTTGAAGACCAATAATTTCTGATTTGGCGTATGACGTGGCAAAATCCCCTTGACAATTCAAGGGGATTTTGTTATACTGACAAGCGAACAGAAGAGTTAAGCTGCATTTTGCACCTAATTAAAGAACCGCCAAGATTGGGGAATCTTGGCGGTTCTTTTTTTGTTGCTCGAATTTTTTTCTGTTGCCACGATTTGCTGTTGTTCACTACAGACCCAGTGCTCTTAAAATTAGCGCGGCAAAGATGCCGCCGAGCGTGCTAACAAAGAGATCGAACAAAAAAGAGTTAAACTTCATTATTTGCACCTCCCCCCTTGCCGCATTTACGGTTTAGGTTGACCGTGGCAAAGGTATTTTAGCATAATCAATGGGTTTGTGCAACTGTTTCTAGGTTGTGATATGTTAATTGAAAACACCGCCAAGGGTGGGATCTTGGCGGTGTTTTTCTGTGGGTTGTAGTTACTATTCACGGGTAATACAACACGGTGATGCGAAAGGCGAATTAGTGCCGTTCACAGATGACCTCTCCACCGCTTTGCGGTCCCCCTCCCCTTTCAGGGGAGGCAACGTGAAGGCGACTTTCTATTTATATATCCACAAAATGAGAAATCAGAGAGCCTCCCCTGAAAGGGGAGGTGCCCGAAGGGCGGAGGGGTTGACCATGAAGAGCACTATTTTTCTTTTTGTACTATCCGTGAATAGTAACGGGTTGTAAAGAAGCGTTCAAAAGAAATCACCATTCCTGATTGACAATATAGAACCGTTTTGGTAAACTGAGTATCAAGAAGTTTTATTGTGCATATCACAAAAACACCGCCAAGACTAGGGATCTTGGCGGTGTTTTTGTTTTTAAGCAACCGTTTGCGCTTTTGATACTCTTTTAAATTTTTTTAATTGTTCTTCCGTTAATTTAGGACAGTCCTCATCATAAACAACAGGTTTTGTTGCAGCGGCTCTGATATTTTTTCGTTGTTCTTCGGTAGGAGTTGCTCCGTTAGCAATAAAAATCCGCGCCATAATAATACATCTTCCTTTCATTTTTATCGGCAATTCTGGCAGAAATCAACCTAATATCTTCGTTTGTTATCCCCTTAATAAGCTTATATTGATAGTTTAACTAATTTTAGGATAATCGTCAATAAAAAAGATAAAGATATACACGGTCGTTTCATAAAAATTTATAGTTGGATATAAAAGGTTAAATAGAGCTTTTCATGGTCAACCCCACCACCGCTTTGCGGTCCCCCTCCCCTTTCAGGGGAGGCACTAGAACGGGAAATTTCCACTTCACATCCGCA
>JAGBMX010000150.1 GCA_017634675.1 Selenomonadaceae bacterium
CCTTTCAGGGGAGGCTCTCTTGTTTTGCTGTAGTGCCTTCCCTGAAAGGGGAGGGGGACCGCGAAGCGGTGGAGAGGTCCTCTGTGAACGGCACTAATTCGCCTTTCGCATCACCGTGTTGTACTACCCGTGAATAGTAACATAATGGCGTATGTTAAAAAAAAGGGGGCGTTATACTGAAAATTTTTTTTGCCGCTCTTTTAAATGCGCTGTCCGTTTTGCCCATGGCTATTGCCATTTCACATATAACGGAACTTGCGGGAGGCGATTTTACCTCTACCTTTGCGGGAATTTTCCTAAGCGCGAGCGTGGGTACGGTTTTGTTTGCCAGAAGAACAAATATGCCCTTTATTTTTTTCCCGAACCTGGCGTTAATTGTTTCTTTCTATTACGTTGAAATAATTTCAAGGGGAACTCCGCTTGAAACGGTGCTGGGCGCGGCTTTTATCGCGGCTTTTACGGGCGGATGGCTGGTTTTTTTTAAGTGGGACAAGAAAATCGTAGATTTTTTCCCCGAACGGCTTGTATCGGCATTTTTCTTCGGCATATCTCTGTTTCTTATCGCCGAAGGTTTGAAATTAGCGGAGATATTGCTCCCGTCCCCATTTAATTTCGCAATGACGGGGGATTTATACTCTCCCCTTGCCTTTGCTTCTATTGTCGGTATTTTGGTGTTTTTGCTTATATTTTTCAAAAACCGTTCCCTTTCCGTTTTGGGGGCTGTTCTTTTTACCCTTGCGGTTTCGTATCTTAACGGTTATATCGCCTTTGACGAAATTGTTGCGCCTCCGGCACTACCCGGCAAAGGATTTTTTACTCTTGATATTTTGGCGGGATTATGCAGGTTGGATCTTGTCTTTGAGCTGTTATTCATTATGTGGGTGGTCTCTCACATGATGGTTGACACGCTCTCAAGATTGCCGGATAATGTGGAAAAGATGCCGAAAGTCGGTGTGCCGTTGTTTGCCTCTAATGTCCTCGCTTCTCTTTTGGGAGTGTTCATGCTTATGTGTTCCCCGTTTTCCACTGTGGGAATAGCATCCGGCGGGCAAAACGCGCGGGTTTCTTATGCGACCGCCGGTTTTTTTGTAATGATGATATTTTTCGAGCCTGCGGCAAAGTCATTGGTGGATTTTCCCGTTTGTTTTGCCGTTGCCATGGTGGGGGCGGGAATATTTATGATTTCCCACGCAAAAAACAACGAAGATTTTTTGCAAGGGGATTTTGCGGAAATTCTTTCCGCCATATTGATTATATTTTTAATCCCCGCTACGGGAAACATTTTGGGAGTTATCGGTTTTTCCCTTATACTTTATATCATGTTGAAATGCCTTTCGGGGAAGTTTAAAGATATAAGTTTGGGCGCATGGGTTATCGGCGTTTTATTCATCGTAAATTATATGATTAAGGAGTGTTTTTTTTGACTGTAAAGAAGATATTGGCTGTTATTGCGATTTTTACTGTATTTGCGGGGGTTAGCGACGTTGTACTCGCCAAGCGCGCTTATGAGGAAAATAACGACACAAAGGTGTCTACCGAAAGGAAATCCTTCAGAGAGCGCATAGACGCCATTATGGCAGAAATCGACAACGCAGAACAACCTACCCAAAAAGAGTACGACATATACCCGGGCACTCCCGTTATAACTTCTATTTACGATGAAAGTATCCTAGGACGGGCGATGGCGACCGAGGAACAATGCGTAAACTTCCTTCTCTCCAAAAATCCCAGTCCCAAACTATCCGTTTCCCCCGAAGAACTTGTGTCGCTATATTACGAGGAAGCCTCAAGAGAAGGGGTGCGTCCGGATGTGGCTTTCGCCCAAGCGCTTCACGAAACGGGATTTTTCGCATACGGCGGCACGGTAATTCCGGAACAGAATAATTACTGCGGCTTAGGCACCACAAGTTCTACCGTTAAGGGACATTTTTTCCCGACGGCAAGAATGGGCGTAAGAGCGCATATTCAGCATATAATAGCCTACGCCACAAGCAGAATGCCCGTTGAAGATTTGGTGGATCCCCGTTTTCAAAAGGCGAGAAACGCATACGGTTCACTTGGAATAACCACATGGAACGGGCTAAACGGTCGTTGGGCTGTGCCCGGCATCGGTTACGGCGACAAAATAATGAATTATTTCAGACAAATTTTAAATAAATAATTTTATTGGGGCTTCGCCCCAAACCCCACAAGGGGTTTCACCCCTTGACCCGACCAAAGGGCATTCGCCCTCTGGACTCCCAGCAAAAATAATTACTACGGGGTGCAGGGGCGAAAGTCCCTGCCGGGTCAAGGGGCGGTGCCCCTTGTGGGAGTTTGAGGGCAAAGCCCTCAACAATGCAAAAGGGAGAAAAGTATGATTGCTACTAATAATTTAAGTCTACAGTTTGGGAAACGTGTGCTTTATAAGAATGTGAATTTAAAGTTTACGCCGGGGAACTGTTACGGAATAATAGGGGCGAACGGCGCGGGAAAGTCCACGTTTTTGCGCTTGCTGTCGGGAGAATTGGAACCTACCGGGGGAAACGTGGAGATTACGCCGGGCGAGCGTATGGCTGTGTTAAAGCAGGACCATTACGCCTTTGACGACGTTCATGTGTTGCGTACCGTTATCATGGGTCATGCAAGGCTTGTGGAGATAATGGACGAAAAGGATGCGCTTTACGCTAAGGCGGATTTTTCGGACGAAGACGGCATGAGAGCCTCGGAACTTGAGGCGGAATTTGCGGATTTAAACGGTTGGGACGCTGAAACCGAGGCGGCGAGGCTCCTAAACGGTCTTGGCATAACGGAGGATAAGCATAATCTTTTGATGAAAGAGCTTACTCCGATGGAAAAGGTGCGTGTGCTTTTGGCGCAGGCGCTCTTTGGCAGCCCCGACATACTTTTGTTGGACGAGCCTACCAACCATTTGGATATAGCTTCTATCAAGTGGTTGGAAAATTTCTTGGGGGATTTTCCAAATACGGTTATAGTAGTTTCCCATGACCGCCATTTCTTGAATCAAATCTGCACCTATATATGCGACGTGGATTTTGGCGGCATTTCTCTTTATGCCGGCAACTACGATTTCTGGTACCAGTCAAGCCAGCTGGCGCTGCAAATGGCAAAGGACGCCAATAAGAAAAAAGAAGAAAAAATCAAGGAACTGCAAAACTTCATATCCCGTTTTGCGGCGAACGCAGCAAAGTCCAAACAGGCCACTTCCAGAAAGAAGATGCTCGAAAAGATTACCCTTGAAGATATTAAACCCTCAACGAGAAAATATCCCTACATCGCCTTTCAGCCTGACAGGGAAGCGGGGGATCAGCTCCTTACCGTTGAGAATATCTCTAAAACCGTCGATGGCGAAACGGTGCTGAACAATGTCAGTTTTACCCTAAAAAAAGGCGATAAAGTCGCGTTTGTGGGGCCAAACAGCCTTGGGAAAACCATGCTCTTTAAAATACTAATGGGCGAGGAAAAAGCGGACGAGGGTACTTTTAGTTGGGGCGTCACCACAACGCAGGCCTATCTTCCCACGGATAATTCCTCTTATTTCGACGGCGTCACCATGAACCTTGTGGATTGGCTCAGACAATATTCAAGAGACCCGGACGAAACTTTTGTAAGAGGATTTTTGGGTCGTATGCTCTTTTCGGGGGAAGAGAGTCAAAAAGAAGCGGGAGTCTTGTCCGGCGGCGAACGGGTGCGCTGTATGCTCTCCCGCATGATGCTCTCGGGGGCGAATGTGCTGCTCATGGACGAGCCTACAAATCATCTCGATTTGGAGTCCATAACGGCGTTGAACAACGGGCTTATCGCCTTTAGCGGAACGCTTCTGTTTGTGTCGCACGACTATGAATTTGTGGATACCATTGCAAACAGGATAATAGATATAACGCCAAACGGCGTGGTTGACAGAATGTCAACCTATACGGAATTTCTGGAGAACGAAACGGTAAAAGAGCAATTAAAAGAAAAATATAAGAAGTGAGGCTTAAGTTATGCGTGCAATTCGCGGGGCTACCACGGTATTTGAAAACACCAAAAGCGAGATAGAAAAAGCGACGATGGAACTTGTTACCGCCATGATGGAGCGAAACGGAATAACCCCCGAGGATATCGAGGCCGCCTTGTTTTCGGCGACGAAGGACGTGACGGCGGCGTACCCCGCCGCCGCCATGCGGAAACTTCCCGGTATGAAGTTTGTGCCACTCTTTGATGCGCAGGAAATGGACGTGGAGGAAAGTTTAAGGCTTTGTATTCGAGCTTTGTTTCTAACAGATTTAGATAAGGATAAATCCGAAATAAACCATGTTTACCTTAAAGGCGCGGCGCATCTTCGACAGGATTTGACGAAATGAGGGAAAAAGTTGTCATAACTGCGGGAAGACGAATTCAAAAGGACAATATAGCCCTTGCAAAAAAGATTTCCGAGGAATGGGACATACCTTATGTCTTTCGGGGAACGGATTCCATCGAAGAAATAAAGCTGAGGGAAAACGCGGAATTTGTGATTGTGGCAAAGGAAAAGGGACTTATTTTAGAAACCTCCGATGGGGAATTTTTCTTTCATCCGAATTTGGCGCATTTAAGGCTTAAAAATTTACGATTGGGCAAGGGCGACTACCTCGTTGAAGCCTTGGATTTGTCTTACGGCTCAAAGGTCTTGGATTGCACCCTTGGTTTTGGCGCGGACGCCATCATAGAAAGTTATGCGGTGGGAAGCGGAGGAAAGGTAGTTGCCCTTGAGAAAAAGCCGTTGATAGCGAAGATAATAGGTTACGGTCTAAGTCATGCCACAGGCGACAATTACGATATGCAGGAAGCCATGCGGCGAATTGAAGTTATAGAATCGGGCGCGCTGGAATTTTTGAAAACGCAAAAAGACAATTCCTTTGACGCAGTATATTTTGACCCGATGTTCCGTCATCCTTTAAACGAAAGCGAGAATTTGCGTCCCATACGGTGCATAGCGGAAAGTGAGCCTATTTCAAGAGAAACGATTGAAGAAGCGAAACGGGTAGCGAAAAATAGGGTCGTATTAAAAGAAAACGCAAGGAGTTTGGAATTTCAAAGATTGGGATTTTCGGAGTTTGTAGGCGGAAAGTACAGCAAAATTAAGTATGGCATTCTAAAAACAAATAATTTTTAAAGGAGAAATCAATTTGGAAGCGCTTTTAAATCAAACGATGTTAATGCTTGAAGGAGCAGAGATTACCCTTTCACTCTTTTCCATAACCCTCGCACTTTCCCTGCCTTTGGGATTTTTTGCCGCGCTTCTTCGCATAAGCAAAATTGCTCCTATCAGATGGATTATGGAATTTTACGTTTGGCTCATGCGCGGCACTCCCCTTATGCTGCAACTTCTCTTCGTTTACTTTGCGCTTCCCATGGTAGGCATACTCCTTCCGAGCCTCGCCGCCGCACTTTTGGCCTTTGTGTTAAATTACGCCGCATATTTTGCGGAAATTTTTCGCTCCGGCATCAGCGCCGTGCCAAAAGGGCAATACGAAGCCGCAAAAGCCTTGGGCATGACCACTTCCCAAACCATGAGACTTGTGATTTTGCCTCAAGTTATAAAAATTACCCTGCCCCCGATAAGCAACGAAACCATAAATCTCGTAAAAGATACCTCTTTAATTTATATTCTCGCTATGAACGATATTCTTCGAGTCGCCCGCACTATTGTCCAACGCGAATTTGACATGACCCCCTTTGCGATTGCCGCCGTATTTTATCTTGTTATGACTTTCGTATTGACTTGGGTATTTAAGAAACTAGAAGCCTATTTTAATAAAAATAACGCTTGAAGGTGAATTTTAATGAACAGCGATTGGTCCGTAGGTAAAATTATTTTTACCACGGTGGTCTCCTTTTTTTTCATATCAATTGTCTTAGGCGTTATCGCTCTTTTTACCGTCAACAACGGCAAAACAATAAAAGGCGTAACCTACATGGGACGCGATATTTCCGGCATGACAAGAGGCGAAGTCTTTGAATTTTTTTCTAAGGAAGGTAAAGAACGCATCGGCAAAATTGCCGTTATAATGCAATATGGCGGTCATTCGTGGAGCATAGACAATAAAGACATAGGTCTTACGGCAAACGCCGAGGAGTCGGCAAATACAGCCATAAGCATCGGACACGACGGCAATATTCTGCAAAATCTCATCACCCAGATAAGAGCTCTTTCCATAAGGCAGAATGTGGAACTTAAAGGTATATACGATCAAGAGAGATTACAAAATAAGCTTGTAAAAATCAAATCCGAAATTGATACCGAGCCTGTGAACGCAACCGTATCTCTTCATTCAAACGGTATGATTACCAAAACCGACGGCGTTGTGGGGAAAAAACTCAACATCGAACCTATTATCGAAGAGCTTGACCCCAAGCTTACCGATTTGGAACGTCCGGAAATTTTAATACTTTCTCCCGCCGAAACCCAGCCGTATGTTAAAACAAGCGACGTCGCCGCTATAGACTGCGTGCTTTCCGCATACACCACAAGATTTTACTCTGGCGACAGGGGCGACAATATAATCCTCGCCTCCTCTAAACTAAACGATATTTTGATACGAAAAGACGAAGTTTTTTCCTTCAATGCAACTGTCGGCAGACGCACTAAAGCGGCAGGTTACAAAGATGCGCCGGTTATAATAGAAGGAAAGGTATTGGAAGACGTCGGAGGCGGGGTTTGTCAGGTAAGTTCCACATTGTATAATGCGGTGCTTCTGGCAGGGCTTACTCCTACAGTTCGCGCCCCGCACTTTTTTCCTTCTGCGTACTGCCCGCCTGGACTTGACGCAACAGTTGCGGACGACGTTTTGGATTTTAAATTCAAAAATCCTCTCCCTCACCCGGTTTATCTCCTTGCGGGCGCATACGGCGGTTCCCTTACAATTTACATATTAGGCACGAAAGCGGATTTAAACGGCAACGAGATATCCTTGGAACGGACAGGCTCTAAACTTACACCCACCATTCACCGAGTATATTCAAAAAACGGACAAGTGGTGAGTAAAGAATTTATGCATACCGATTATTACGACAAACCGTAAAGGAGGCTGCCATGCGAATTATTACGGGCAGCGCCAAGGGTACGAAACTTCTTTCACCCAAAAACGAAGGCACCAGACCTACCGCAGACCGCATTAAGGAATCGGTTTTTAACATTTTGGGCGATAAGGTTTACAACCGCATTGTGCTGGATTTATTCTCAGGCACGGGAAATCTTGGCATAGAATCCCTTTCAAGGGGCGCCGTCAGCGCAACCTTCATTGATTTTGCCACCGACAAACTCATAAGGGAAAATTTGAAACGGACTCACCTTGAAGATAAAAGCGAGGTGTTTCGCGCCGACGTTTTTAAAAAACTGAAAACCTTTGAAGCTGCAAAAAGAAGTTTCGACCTAATCTTCATCGACCCGCCCTACTTTAAAAATTTATCTCAAAAAACTCTGGAATTTTTAAATTCTTCCTCTATATTTTCAGGTAATGGTATTATTGTAGTGGAGCATGGTATCGAAGAAGAATTTCCAAATTACGATAATCTGGAAAATTTTCGTGAAGTCCGTTACGGCAAGACAACAGGCGTTTCGTTCTGGATTAAAGCGAAAGGAAAGGAAGCGTAATGACAAGAGCGGTTTGTTCCGGCAGCTTTGACCCCGTGACACTGGGGCATATAGATATATTTACCCGGGGCGCAGCTATTTTTGACGAACTTATAGTATGCGTATTTTATAATGTGAGAAAAAAATCTTTCTTTACCGTAGACGAACGCGTCGAGCTCTTGCAAGAAGCGACGAAGCATCTTAAAAACGTTAAAATTGACGCTTTTTCGGGACTTGTTTCCGATTATATGCAAAAAGTGGAGGCAACAGCTATTTTAAGAGGGATAAGAAACATGGAAGATCTCTCTTACGAAGAACGGGAAGCTCGCATGATAGGCTATCTCGATCAAAAAATCGACACCCTTTTTTTGCTTACGAATCCCGTTTATTCTTATGTAAGTTCCTCCGCCGTAAGAGAGCTTGCCGCCTTTGGCAAACTTTCCCATGGGATTGTGCCCGAAAACGTTGAAGAAGCAATAAAAAGGAAATTATCTCAAACAAAAGAGAAGAGGGATTAATACATGGCAATACGCGACGTATTGGAGGATCTTGAAAATTTAGTCGCAGATGCGGCTCATGTGCCGCTGTCCGGCAAGTGTATGATAGATGAAAACGACCTGGTGCATTTGGTTGAAGAATTAAGAAACGGTCTTCCCACAGCACTTTCCCAAGCGGAAGACATAATGACGGAACGTGAAACCATTTTGGCAAAGGCTAGGAGCGAAGCCGACCACATCATATCGGACGCCAAAAAGGATGCGGAACGGCGCATAAGCAACACCGCAATAGAAAGGGAAGCCAAAGAAAGAGCGCGCGCCATGCTTGACGAAGCCAACGAAAAGGCAAGAATTATGATGGACGAAGCCAACGAAAAAGCGAGAGTCATGATGGACGAAGCCAACGCCAAGGCAAACGAAATGGTTGAAGAAGCCCGTCAGCGCGGCGAAGACATATACCTGAAGGCCGTTGAAAAGAAATCCAACGTGGATCAATACGTAAACCAAGTATTAGACCAAGTAATCAGCCATGTAACGGCAACGGTAAACGGTATCCAGCAGTTGGAGCATGGACTTCAACAGGGTGTCGGCGTATTATCCGACGTTCAAAATCAAATGAATCAAGAAGCCAACGAAGTTTCAAGGCGTTTGGCTCAAGGCTAACTTTAAGACTCTTCCTTTATTTTCAGGGAGAGTCTTCTTCTTCCTTTCTCTATTTCTTTCTCTTTTTTGTAAAAAAGAGAAAGAAAAAGAGAAAGA
>JAGBMX010000151.1 GCA_017634675.1 Selenomonadaceae bacterium
AGCCTCCCCTGAAAGGGGAGGTGCCCAAAGGGCGGAGGGGTTGACCATGAAGAACGCTATTTTTCCTTTTGTAACACCACTAAAGAGGTACATTATGAACAAAAGGTGAAATAGTGCCGTTCACAGTCAACCTCTCCACCGCTTCGCGGTCCCTCTCCCCTTTCAGGGGAGGCACTACAGCAAGACAAGAGAGCCTCCCCTGAAAGGGGAGGTGCCCAAAGGGCGGAGGGGTTGACCATGAAGAACGCTATTTTTCCTTTTGTAACACCACTAAAGAGGTACATTATGAATAAAAACGCAATAAAAAAATACGCGATATGGGCAAGACAAGAACTCATAAATCGCGTATCAAAAAAAGCTCTTATGTTCGGAATTTCGAAGGAAGAACCACTTGACCCTAACGCGAACGCCATAAGCGAGAAAATTTTTTCCGATACCGAAAAAAAACAACGCGCGGCTCTTATCGCTAAAATCAAAACGCAAGGCTATGATGAAACCATTGAAGAAGTCGCTTATACTTGGTTTAACCGTTTCGCCGCTCTCCGCTTCATGGAGGTAAACGGCTATCTCCCTTCCCATGTGCGTGTATTCACCAACGACGCGGGAGAGTTCAAACCGCAAATTTTAACGGAAGCCATTCATCTCGATTTACCCGGGCTTGATATGGATAAAGTCTACGCGCTAAAAGAAGCCGATAAATCCGACGAGCTTTTTCGCTATCTCATAATCGCGCAGTGCAACGCTTTAAACGATATTTTGCCGAAAATGTTTCAAAAAATCAACGATTATACGGAACTGTTATTGCCGGATAATCTTTTGCGTGAGGGTAGCGTGATTGAGCGGTTGATAGCCGAAATCCCGGAAGATGATTGGCGCGACCAAGTACAGATTATAGGTTGGCTTTATCAATATTACAACACCGAACCCAAAGACAAGGTTTTCGCCGACCTTAAAAAGAATATTAAAATCAGCAAAGAGAAAATCCCTGCGGCTACACAGCTTTTTACGCCTGACTGGATTGTGCGCTATATGGTGGAAAATTCGCTTGGGCGATTGTGGCTTGAAACCCCTCCACCGTCTTCGACGGTTCCCCTCCCCTTTCAGGGGAGGCTTAACACAACCGAATTTGCCTCCCCTGAAAGGGGAGGTGCCCGAAGGGCGGAGGGGTTTTCATGGAAATATTATCTCGACGAAGCGGAGCAAGAGCCGAAAGTACAGGAAAAACTTGCGGAAATTCGCAAGGAAAGAGCCGCTTTAACCCCCGAAAACATTCGCTGTATAGACCCTTGCATGGGTAGCGGTCATATTTTGTGCTATCTTTTTGACGTGCTTATGCAAATTTACGCCGAATGTGGTTATACTCCCCGCGATGCCGTTGAAAAAATCCTTACAAATAACCTCTACGGTTTAGACATAGACGACAGAGCGGCGCAACTTGCCTATTTTGCCGTTATGATGAAGGCGCGGCAGTATGACAGGCGTTTTTTCTCTCGCCATATTCAACCTAAAGTAATGGCAATTCAAGAAAGCAACGGACTCAAAAGTTGGAGCGAAGTTGCCGGGGATAGCTTGATTGGCGGTCAGCTCAATTTTGACGACAGCTATATACAAATGGCGGATTATCTTATTGAAGTTTTCCATAATGCAAAAGAGTATGGTTCTATTTTGACTATAGAACATAAAGACTATGATTATTTAATTGATTTTATTGAAAGAGCCAAACAAGAGGACGGAAATTTGATTTTTAAAGCGTGGATAAACGAGATAGATTTTAAGATTATTCCACTCGTTCAGCAAGCGCAGATACTTTCACAAAAATATGATGTTGTCGTAACGAATCCGCCTTATATGGGCAGCAGCAATATGGATAAACAGTTGTCGGATTTTGTGAAGAAGAATTATCCGGATTATAAGTCTGACTTGTTTTCGGCTTGTATGGTAAAATTTACGCAAATGGCAAAACCTAACGGCTATCTTGGCTTTTTATCGCCTTATGTTTGGATGTTTATATCGTCTTATGAAAAGTTAAGAAAATTGTTTATCGAAGAAAAAACGATAGAAACATTGATACAATTTGAATATTCAGCATTTGAAGAAGCTACAGTTCCTATTTGTACTTTTGTTTTGCAAAATTGTCATATTGACAAAAAAGGTTGCTATTTGCGATTGGTTGATTATCGCGGCGGTATGGAAGTACAACGACAAAAAGCATTAGAAGCTATTTCCACTCACGATAAGAAAATGTATTTTGAAGCAGATGCAAAAAACTTCGCCAAAATTCCCGGCGCGCCGGTGGCTTATTGGGTGAGTGAGAAGGTTTTTAACACTTACCAAAGCGGTACTTTTGTTGGTGATATTAGTAGAGGTAAGTCAGGACAAAATACAGGAGATAACAATCGATTTTTAAGATTATGGTTTGAAATATCACCTATTCATATAGGATTTAATTTAACTTATGATTATTCAGGAATTGGTTATAAATGGATACCATACAATAAAGGTGGACAGTATAGGCGCTGGTATGGTAATTATGAGTATGTGGTTAACTGGGATAATGACGGTAAAGATATAAAAGAATATGCAACAAAACGTAACAACGGAAAACATTGGTCAAGATATATACAAAATTTAGATTGTTTATATAAAGAAGGTATAACTTGGAGCATTGTTACCTCTGGGATTTTTTCCATGCGTTATTTGCCCGAAGGATTTATATGCGATTATGCCGGATGTGCTGTATTTCCATCGCATAAAATAAATGCTTATTTGTTGGGTTTGTTTAATACAAAGTATGTTGAAATGATATTAAAAACTACTAATCCAACAATAAATTGTCAACCAGGTAATATCAATAATGTCCCATATATTTTTGATACAAAAAAAGAAAAATGGATAAATAGTATCGTAAAACAAAACATCGCCCTCTCCAAAGCCGACTGGGACAGTCGGGAAACTTCGTGGGATTTTGAGGGGCATCCGTTGGTGTAGTGTATTGGAAAAAGGAGGCGTATAATATGCCGATAACGGTTGAATTTTCGCCAAATGATGTTGAGATTATACAAAAAATCGCCGATATGAAAAAGTTAAGCATATCGGCGTACATTCACAATCTTACCATAAAGGCGATCCGTGAAGCTGAAGAACTCGCGATAATTGATAATCGTTTGGAGCAAGTGAAAAACGGCAAAGTGGTTTACAAAACCATAGCTGAACTGGAGGCTATGGAAAGTGAGTAAAATTTGCTTTGCAGAAGGCGGCTGGCAGGATTATGTTTATTGGCAGAATACGGATAAAAAACCGTAAAGAAAATAAACAATCTCTTAAAAAGCATAGAACGAGACGGTGCTATGCAAGGCGAAGGTAAACCGGAAAAATTAAAGCATCGCATAGGCGTTTATAGTCGCCGTATAGACGATACCAATAGACTTATATACACTGCAGAAGATACTTTAATCACGGTACTTCAATGCCGTAGTCATTATGGTGACAAATAAGCAGGTGAAACCATGAGCAAACTAATTTCCGACAAATACTAATCCCACAAAACCAACTAAGAGGATTTTAACAAAATTTTTATCGCGACTGGGACAGTCGGGAAACTTCGTGGGATTTTGAGGGGTGTCCGCTGTTATGAGAGATTAGTTTTTGAAAGGAAGGATTGATATGGAAACTGCAAAGGTATTTGAGTATGAAGAAAATAAAGCTATAAAACTCCCTGCCGATTATAGATTGCAGGAAGATGAAATGGTTATTAGAAGACTTGGCGATGTGATTTTACTTGTGCCTAAAAGCAAAGTTTGGGAAACATTTATGGAAGGTATCAACGGATTTACCGATGATTTTATGGCAGACGGCAGGTCTCCGGATTATCCGTCTACGAGGGAAAAATTATGAAGTATATGCTTGATACCAATATATGTATCTATGCTATGAAACAACAACCTGTTTCAGTTTTGACCGAAATTCATCGTAATATAAACGAAGGTCTTTGCATATCCACCATAACGCTTGCTGAATTGACCAAAGGTATAGAAAAAAGTTCTATGCAAAAGAAAAATACATTAGCTCTTTTGGAATTTTTAACTGCATTGGAAATAATTGCATTTGACGCAGATGCAGCTTATGAATATGGCAAAATATGCGCTTATTTAGAAAAGCGAGGTATCCCTATAGGGAATATGGATATGTTAATAGCGGCTCACGCGCGGTCAAAACAACTGACTATTGTCACCAACAATGTACGAGAGTTTTCTCGTGTGCCGGATTTATCAGTGGAAAATTGGGTGGAATGACGCAAAATATCGCGAAACTTCGTGGGATTTTGAGGGGTGTCCGCTGTTGTGATGCTCTATCAGATGAAAAGAGTAATACAATTTTTGAGTTGAGGAGAATTGACCATGTGTGTGAGATCCAATATCAATACTATGCTCTCGTTGGATTATATGCTAAATGAACATGAAAACAAATATTTTGATCGTAAGTCAGCAAAAATCAAACCTTCTGTGTTGGCTGAACTTGTAGCGGCGTTTGCAAATGCCGATGGAGGCACGATTGTCATTGGTATTACCGATAAATCCCGCAAATTAGAAGGAATAAATTTTATAGGCGAGGAAGCCTTAAATAACCTAATTACAACGCCGAAGGACTGTTGTAAACCAATGGCGCAATTTGAATATGAATTTCTAAACATTAAGAATAAAGACGGATTTCAGGATAGGCTTCTGTTGCTTCACATAAAAAAAAGCGTTGATCATATTATACGCACCAACGACGATCGCACATATTTGCGAATCGGAGATAGAACTAAAGAACTACGAGGCGTAGATTTAGTTCATTTGGAATATGCCAAAAGTACTCGCCATTATGAGGATGAAATTAACCGAGATGCAACTTTGGAGGATTTAGACACGGATTTGCTGAATGATTATCGACATCGACTAGATGCTGATGAATTAACAGCCGAACAGGTACTGAAAGCGCGTGGCTTTATAAAGAAAGTTGATGGTAAAGATTTTTTGACCAATGCGGCGGTTCTCCTTTTTGCCAAGAATATTGCTCAGTTTTATCCTAACTGTCGTATTCGCTTTCTGCGTTATGAGGGTACTGCTGCTCTGTCCGGCGCAAAAATAAATATTATCCGCGATAAAAGTATAGAACTTCCGCTACTCAGGCTTGTGGAGGTTGCGAGAGATTTCATTGTCAATCAACTTAGAGAATTTACTATGTTAGATATGAGGAGCGGAAAATTTCAAACCGTTCCGGAATATCCTGATTTTGCTTGGCTAGAGGGTATTGTCAACGCTGTTACTCACCGTGAGTATGCTATGAGTGGAAATTTTATAAAAGTTAGTATGTATGATGATCGACTGGAAATAGAAAGTCCGGGCAGACTCCCCAATATTGTCACATTGGAAAACATAAGAGAAACTCGTTACTCGCGTAATCCTAGAATTTCACGTGTTATGACAGAATTTGGTTGGGTACGCGAACTCAACGAAGGTGTTCAGCGCATATATAACGATATGGCAGATTTCTTCCTTGACGACCCGGTGTACAGCGAACCCGGCGAATCACTCAGATTGGTTTTAAAGAATAACATTGTTATGCGCAGAATGCGCCAGGAGATGTATGCTCTGAACAATGTCGGTATTGCAACATGGAATCAGTTAGATAACACGGAACAAGCGATTATGGCTTATATATTGAATCGAGGGGCGGCTAGTCGCGCACAACTAGCCGCCTACACCAGAAAATCTGATAATACAGTTAGAAGCCGGCTAAACGGTTTAATCAATAAGAAACTTCTAAAAGCTAATGGAAGTACTTATGACCCTAATCGTACCTATGAGCCCGGTTTACTTTTGACATAATAGAGATTTTACAAGGCGTCAGAGCCATTTTGCGAGGTTAAAATAGTATTTTGCGAGGTTAAAGCCTCTAAGAACGAATCTAAATATCAAAAAACTTTGATTTTACTGCAATGTTGCCTATTGTAGCCACTATTATTTTTTTGCGAGGTTCCATAAATTTTTTGCGAGGTTTCGACCATGTTCGGTGCTTATGCGGTTTTATAGATATTTGATGTAAATGATATATTATATGATGAGGTATTCAAATCATGGAGCAAAAAAATCAAAATAAACTAATTTCCGATAAATACGAATCCTACAAAGCCGAAACAAACGCCCGTTTTGAAAAATTAAAAGCCAACGAAGAAGAACTCAACCGCATTTTTATCGACATCTACGGCCTTACGGACGAACTAACCCCGGAAGTTGCAGATAAAGACGTAACCGTCGCCAGAATTTACGATACGAAAGAGGAAATTCCCGAATCCATGAAGGGCAATAACTATGTTCAGACGAAAGCCGATGTGATAAAGTCGCTTATCTCCTATGCCGTTGGCTGTATGATGGGACGCTATTCTTTAGATACGCAAGGATTGGCTTATGCGGGCGGAGAATGGGACGGAAGCAAGTACAAAACATTTAAGCCGGATAGTGATGCTATTTTGCCGATTTGCGATGATGAATATTTTGATGATGATATTGTCGGTCGTTTTGTGGAATTTGTTAAAGTAGTCTATGGCGCGGATACATTGGAGAAAAACCTGCAATTTATCGCCGATGCTCTTGGCGGCAGGGGCACGCCTCGGGAGGTCATCAGAAACTACTTCCTTACGGGCTTCTATGCAGACCATGTGAAAACATACCAAAAACGCCCGATTTACTGGCTCTTTGACAGCGGTAAGAAAAACGCTTTCAAATGCCTTGTATATATGCACCGTTACAAGCCGGACACTATCGCTCGTATTCGCACGGACTATGTGCATGAGCAACAGTCGCGTTATCGCACGGCGATAGCGGATTTAGAAAGTCGCAGGGACAAAGCCGAAAGCAACGCAGAAAAAGTAAAAATCGGCAAGAAACTTACCGCTATTGAGGCAAAGGCGAAGGAACTCTTGATATATGAAGAAAAAATCCACCACCTCGCAGACCAAATGATTAACATCGACCTTGACGACGGCGTAAAACACAACTACGCTATCTTTAAGGACGTACTGGCGAAGATAAAGTGAGGTGCAGGGCATGGGCAAGGAATTAACGAATGTAGAGGGTAGCGATAGCTTGGCAGAACAAATTGCCGCCCTAATCGAAAACGCTAAACAGCATATTGTCGCTACGGTAAACTCCACCATGACCGCTACCTACTATGAAATAGGACGCTTGATAGTGGAGCATGAACAACAGGGGAAACGGCGAGCGGAGTATGGGGCGAAACTTCTGCCCGACTTGGCAAAACGGCTGACGGAACGGTTTGGCAAGGGATTTGCCAAGAGCAACTTGGCAAATATGCGGCAGTTCTACTTAGTGTATTCGCCAATTTTCCAGACACCGTCTGGAAAATCTGAAACGCCGTCTCGGATTTCTGAAACCGCTCCGTCAATGCCGCAAACACTGTCTGCGGCATTGACAGCCAAGAATCAAAAATGGCAGATACCGTCTGCCGAATTCTCCTTGCCAAGAAAAATTCAGCGATGAGGTGTGATATGGACACAGAACAGATTACCGCCGACCTGAACAGACGCTTTGCCGAGCCTTTGCCGGAGTTTTATAAGCGGCGCATTATTGTTTGGCATGACGAGGAACGAGAATTTGTCGATAAAGTAGACGAAATTATTCTCGATAACGCTAAAATTATTGTTCTCACGGGAACAAATTATTTTTCCGTAAAAAAATTACTGGGCGTTGACGATACGGAGAGCAATTATCTTTTGTATTCGCCTTGTTTCTACGAAACGCCGGAGGATAATTGGCTTTTGGATATTGAACTTTATAGCGAAGATTTTCGCGCCGATTCAATTTCCATGTGGGTAAGCGAAATGGGATTAGAAGAAAATCCGAAAATTCGTAGCGCAATAAAGGCTTACAAAAAATTTATGAATTCCAAGGAACGCCGCAAAAAATTCATGTTGCAAACGCCTCGTCCTATAAGCGCCACAGAGGTGCAACTTGCCATTATGTCGGCTTTAGCGGGAATAAAAGACGCGAAACATACCAATATCATCAAGGCTGTTCTCTCGAAAGAATTAAATACAACGGAAAATACCATTTTAAAGGATTTTGTAAACTATGAAATAGATGCGTCATTTTGGCGTATGGCTGCCCAAGGTACGGGCTATGATGCTGAAGAAAAAGACATAGGACGATTGGCTATACATATTATGCTTACAGCGTCAAGTCGCGTCATATATGAAGAATTACGGAAAAAATATATGGTGGGACTGGAAAAATACATCTCTACTCCTCATCAAGCGTACTGTTACGATTTGATTTCCGATTGGCTTTATGCAAAAGATAACGATATTTTGCGCGAAATCGCAAAATATGTTGAAAAAGAGACTAATCTTTACAAACGATTTATGCAAATTGATACGGAAAATTTGCTAAATATCGCTATGTTCCCTTGCGTGAATGAGATTATTATTTTAAAGTTGATAGAGGATATTGAAAAAAATATTATCGACCCCGCCAAAATTCGTCAGATTGTTGAAAAACGCCGCGCCCTCCCTTGGTATGAAGATGTCAGAAACTTTTATGAAGGACTGTATCAAGTCGCAAATATACAAGAATTTTATAAAAATCACTCGGGCGGTTTTCACACGACAGAGCCGAAAAAAATTTGGGAAGAATACGCCTCCGACTACTATAAAATGGATGCATATTATAGACTGTTCCATAAAAGTTACACAGAATGTGAGAAAATGTCTTCCAATGATTTATTTGAAGCGTATCGCAGTATAAAAGATATTGTGGAAAATTGCTATGTCAACTGGTTTTTGGAGGAACTCGGAACAAATTGGTCGGACGCTATCGCGGATAATTTGCGTGAAAAGGGCAAAATCGACGATGTTCCGCTACAAACTGATTTTTATAGTCACAAAGTCGCTTCATCGGATTCTAAAGTTTATGTCATAATATCCGACGCTATGCGATACGAAGTCGCCGCCGAACTTGCGGAGGTTCTGCGCCGTGAAACGCAAAGTAAAGTGACGATAAGCGCAATGCAGGGTATATTTCCCACCGTTACAAAGTTTGGTATGGCGGCGCTCTTGCCGCATAAAAAGTTATCCGTTGAATTAAAATCCGATAAACTTTCGGTTTTAGCCGACGGTGAATCAACCGAAGCGGGTAATAGAGAAAAAGTGTTGAAATCCGAAAAATCCAAAAGCGTCGCTCTAAAATATAAAGATATAATCAATTTAAAACGAGCGGAGCGAGCGGCATTAGCGCGTGGAATGGACGTTGTATATATTTACCACGACGCTATCGACGAAGCGGGACATTTGGACACTTTCGACTTCGGGGCTTGTACGAAGGCTATTGAAGAGATAAAAAATATGGTAAGGATTATAACGGGAGAATTTGGCGGAACGCATATTCTTATTACCTCCGACCACGGTTTTCTTTGCACGGTTAATTCTCTTCGTGAAGACGATAAAGCGGATAAATCTTCCACAAACGAACAAGCTGTAGAAATTGCCCGCCGTTATGTTATCACGAAAAAAGGAACCGATTTAGACTATCTGCTCCCCGTAAAGTTTTTGGAAGTAGAAACGGAATATAATGCGTTTACGCCGCGAGGTAATATTCGCCTAAAGATGAAAGGCGGCGGCTTAAACTTTGTGCATGGTGGCGTAAGTTTGCAAGAAATGGCAGTGCCGCTCATTGATTATCATTTTCTCCGCAACGATTCCAAGGAATATAAAAATAACAAAGCAAAATACGCTACAATGCCCGTAACAATCGGTTTACTTTCTTCAAGTCGAAAAATAAACAATATGATTTTTTCTCTGACCTTCTATCAAAAAGAGGCTGCGGCTGCAAATTTCCGCGCGGCAACGTATAAGCTTTATTTTACTGATAGTACGGGGCAACAGGTCAGCGATGCGCCGCAGATTATTGCAGATAAAACGGAAGAAGATGCCGATAAGCGTATTTATCGCGTAAGTTTTAACTTAAAGTCATTGAAGTATGATAATAAAGAAAAATATTATCTCGTGATTGAAGATGAAGACGGCGTATCCATAGCGCGTGAGGAATTCCGGATTGACATTGCCTTTGCGGTGGATGAATTTGATTTTTAGCTAAAGTGAGGCGAGAAGATGGATTTTGAAGAAAATATAGGTTTTACTAAAAATTCGTTTCATCCGACTGTCTCCTTTAACTTCAAAGGCTGAACCCCTATCTGGTAATACTCCACGCCGTAGTCCCTGACCCGCCTTGCATCATACTGATTTCTGCCGTCAAAGATAACAGGAGTCTTCAAAAGGCGCCTAATCTCGTAAAAATCAGGACTGCGGAATTCCTTCCACTCGGTAATCAGAATCAGGGCGTCTGCCTCATGGAGGGCTTCATACTTGCTTCCTACATAGGAAACATTCTCATTGTCCTTCAGGTAATACTCCTTGGCCTCTGCGGTCGCTTTGGGGTCATAGGCGACAACCTTGGCCCCGGCCTCCGTCAGGGCATTGATGATGGTTATGGCGGCAGATTCCCTCATATCGTCCGTATCGGGCTTGAAGGCCAGTCCCCAGACAGCGAAGGTAAGTCCCTCCAGATTGTTGCCGAAGCGTTTTTTCACCTTGTCAACCAGCACCTGCTTCTGGGCGTGGTTGACGTCTTCCACGGATTGCAGGAGCTTGGACTCATAGCCGTACTGCCTCGCCGTATTTATGAGAGCCTGCACATCCTTGGGAAAGCAACTGCCGCCGTAGCCGCAGCCGGGATAGATAAAGGAAAAACCAATACGCTTGTCACTGCCTATGCCGCGGCGCACTTTGTTCACATCCGCGCCTACCCTCTCGCAGATATTGGAGATCTCATTCATAAAGGATATTTTTGTTGCCAGCATGGAATTAGCCGCATACTTGGTCATTTCTGCCGAGGGAATATCCATCATGATGAGGTTGTCATTGTTCATAAAGTAAGGTTTGTAAAGTTCCCGCATGGCGTCTTCTGCTCTCTCGTTATCTACTCCAATAACAACCCTGTCCGGCTTCATGCAGTCCGAAATGGCATTGCCCTCTTTTAAAAATTCCGGATTGGATATTACATCGAAGGTAAGACTGCACTCCCTGGCGTCCAGTTCCGCCTGTATTATCTGCCTCACCTTTTCCGCAGTCCCTACAGGGACGGTGGACTTGTCCACCACATACATGTGGCGCCGCATATAGGCGCCTATGCTTTTGGCCACGGCAAGCACATACTGCAAGTCTGCCGAACCATCTTCTCCCTGCGGCGTGTCCACAGCAATAAAGGCAATTTCCGCCTTTTCCAAGGCTTCCCTGATATCCGTTGTGAAACTGAGGCTGCCGGATTCATGGTTCCGTTCCACCATTTCCTTCAACCCCGGTTCATATATGGGGATAATGCCGTTTTTCAGCTTCTCTATCTTCTCCTCGTTTACATCCACGCACCAAACCTGATTTCCCATCTCCGCAAAGCAGGTGCCTGTCACCAGACCCACATATCCTGTGCCAATCACTGCTACTTTCATGTCCTGTCCTCCCAAATCATGTATAAAATCTATAACAAGACTAGATGTCCCGTGCCTCTTAGAACGTTAAAAATTGTAAGCGTAAGCATCGCAATCTCATGGTTCGTCATGGGCTGCCCCTCCCTTCGAGAGCGGGCGCAAATAAAAAGATCTCCTTCGGGGGATTTTTTTATTTGCCAAATCAATAAGTTTTCATAAAGTTTTTCTTTTAAAGTTATACAATTCAAGTTATATAGTAAACGACATTAAAATTTTTACTTTTTGATAAAGTTTTCTTTCTCTCTTTTCTTCTTTGTTACTTTCTTCTTTTCTCTCTTTCTTTTTCAAAAGAAAGAGAGAAAAGAAGAAAGTAAAGAAAATTTTATCGTTCAC
>JAGBMX010000152.1 GCA_017634675.1 Selenomonadaceae bacterium
ACATCTTTAGTGGTGTTACAAAAGGAAAAATAGCGTTCTTCATGGTCAACCCCTCCTCCCTTTGGGCACCTCCCCTTTCAGGGGAGGCT
Source organism: Selenomonadaceae bacterium (assembly GCA_017634675.1). GTDB lineage: Bacteria > Bacillota > Negativicutes > Selenomonadales > Selenomonadaceae > RGIG9201. Next base: position 90 of record JAGBMX010000152.1, read on the forward strand.
CTCTTGTCTTGCTGTAGTGCCTCCCCTGAAAGGGGAGGGGGACCGCGAAGCGGTGGAGAGGTTGACTGTGAACGGCACTATTTCACCTTTTAAAATGCCTTAATTCAAGTTTTTTCTTCGCCAGAAGAAAAAACTACATACGTCAGCATTTCAACAAGACGTCCGAGAGGCGGGAGATTTAAACTCCCGCCTTTCTTCCGATATAGACCCCCACCTAAGAGGTGGAGGACATCTAGTCTTGTTATAATAATTGCGAATTTTTATGAAACGACCCTGCCCACTAATCCAGCTGTATACCGTCGCAATCTTTAAGTATCGTTTTCATGCGACGGCTAACGTCTTTCAGATAATCATCAACATCGGCTTCCGTCTCTAAAACTCGTTTTGGGAACATACTCATCCTGTAAACAGGTTTTAGTTTTTTTGTTTTAACGGGCTTGATGGTTTTATCGGGTTTATCGGAAGGTGTATCAGGCGAGTTTTCGGGCTTTTTGTTTAAAGCCTCTATTTCAAAAATTGCCTCGTCCCTTATTTTCCACATTACTATTTGTTGACCTTCTAAAAGAGCCAATAGATTTTTGCTTGTTATATATTCTTTCTTTCGCTCAAAATCACCTTTCGCCTTTTGAAATATCCCCGACGCTTTCCTGTCGTCCGCGGCTTTGACGCGGATTTCTTCCAAACATTCGTCGGCAATCTTTAAAAGTTCATGCCGCTTTTCTTTTAGCATTGCGTCATGCTTTTGGTGTACAGTCGCCATAAGAGCGTTAAGCTCCGGCAGTCGGCGATAGTTGAAGCTTTCATTGTTGGAAATGCGGGTGATAATGCGAATAGTATTAAGGGCTTTTTCGGCTTCTTCGTCTTTTGCTATATAATCAAGATCGTTTTGAAGTTCCTGCTCATATTTTACCGCCTCATCAAAAAGCGTCCTTTGATTTTCAAAAAAAGCCTCCACATTTTGCGCCGCTTCTTTTATATCATAAATTTCATCTTGCTTTTTGATAATATAATCAATAAGAGCGGTATTGTCTTTTTGTTTTGACAAAATATCCTTCATAGTGGCTACCGCCGAAGAAATCAAAAGTTTGTCCGGGTATTTATGACCTATGTAGTTAGAGAGAAGATTTTCGTAATGTGTTTTTTCTTTCTCGATTTTTTTTACGATATGCTCAATTAACCCATCCTCATCCTCCGGCACGTCCATCTCATCAAAATAATCTCGTAAAAATCCCCGAACTGTACGGATTTTTTGCATAGATACGGCTTGTCTTTTGGAGATGACTGTATTTCCTATCTTTGTTTTTTTGTGGAGCATCTCTGGAAGATTGGGATTATTCGGCTGGATAGTTTCGCCGTTATATTTAACGGTAACTTTTTGATCGTGTATAAGCTGCGCCACTACGCAAGCGATGTCAAGTTCTTTCCAACCGTATGGAGCGGCTTTATATCTGCTTTGAATATCCGACATTGAAACTTTGATATTTTTGACATATTGCATTTCTAAATATTCTTCAACCTTAACGGCGGCTTCGCTATTCGCTTCCACGCCAAAAAGCGAACGTTCTCTGCCCATTAGAATTGACGAAATATCCTCTTCTTTTTCCGCGTTTTTCTTGATAAGATTAAGGTCATAATATAAACGGGTGACGAGATATTCCAGAGCATGATTTATTTTACTTTTGGCATCGCCACTTTTTATGCTTAGATGTTCGCCGTCCACATAAAATTCTGCGGTTTCTATTGCCGATATAAGTTCTTTTTTGGCGTCCGACTCATATTTGCGAGCTTCTTCTTGATGATGATTTATGATTCTTCTTACCGTTTCGGGAAGTTGTGGGACATTCTTTTGTTTAACATATTTGTGAATTTTTTGAGCGTTTTCGATGTATTCATAATAAGGCGACTTATCGCTAAGAACTATCAATGCTTGTCCGCTAGATTCCGTGGTAAGTCTCAAAGGCGATTTTTCTGTATCATCTGTAGCAACGGTAAGAAATTTTAAATTCATTTCACTTGTGATAGAGCCTATCGCAATATTATCCACATAGGAATTAAAAAAGAAGTCGTATTTACCGCCGTAACGATATTTTTTACTTTCATAAATGTCATTGAAAATTATATTTCCAACACGAGACACGACCTCTGAGGAATCAACGACAGTTTTATAAATTTCCCGCTGAATGTCCTGCTCCTCATCGGTAAGAAAATTATAAACGTCTCCTGCGTGACCGATATAGTTCTGTTTAAAAAGCCGTTCAAGCGATGCGCCAACGGTTTCGCGCATAGAAATCTTATCCAAGCTGATTTTATCCGCCATAAGAATAACGATATTGTCAAGATTTGCCTTTATATCGTCCACATAACGCACGAGGTAGAGTAATTTTAGAACCGCCACGTCTTGCGGCTCAAGACCGTTTCCTGCGTCTGCCGCGCGTTCGGCGCGTTCGATAACTCGGCGAATGGAACTGTCAAGGAAGGTATGCACAGTGTCATAGAAAAGATAAAACGGAGCAAGGGCGTACTCGTTCTTGTCCTCAATTTTCTGCGCCGCCTCTTGGAAACCGGAGAGCATGGAGCGTTCTCCGCCGGATAAGTGTTTGCCGGAATTTCCGTGCTTTCTGATTTCGGCAAATACTTTTTGCATAAGTATAAACTGATAAGGTACGAACGGAAAATTTTTGATAAATTCGGATGCGCCGCTATAGCCTTTAATATCGCCTACCGCATCCGTAAAAGTGAAAAGATTTCTAAGTACGGAATCGTTATCTTTATAGAGCGTCTCCAATTCATTTGCGGCTTCGGGCGTTTTTTTCAAAATACGCTTTTGAATGACCTCATCGGCAGAAGATGAAGACAAGGAAAGCCGCGTTTTAAATCGAGCTTGAATACGAGAAAACTCGTTTTCTCTCGCTTTGATAACTTCGTCAATGGCTTCCTGCCCTGTGCAGACCACCCAAACTTTTCCTAAACATTTGCTACCAATCGTTTCTACCAAAGATTGCAAATTCAAGAGTAAATCTGTATCGCCGCCCACATACTGACCTACTTCGTCAACCATAAACAATAAACGGAAATCCTTTGACTGAGCATCTACATATTCCTTGATTTCAGATACAAGTTTATCTATTGAAATTTCTACCGTTTCCGTTCCGTTAAACCAGTTTTCGGCGGCGCTCTTGCTCATGCCGAGAACTTCTTGAAGCGTATCGACTATATCATCCTCGAAGAAAGCGAAAGAATCCCGCGAAGTAAGCCAAGACGCGCCGTTCTTTTCTTCAAATACTTGGCTAAAATTTTCGGTCTTGCCTTGTTTTGCGATAAATTGCTCTAATTTAGCGACTTTTAAATCTTCGCCGTAAAAACCAAGATAATTATAAAACATCTTTGCAAATACGCGAAGAACAGCCGTTTTATCCTTGTTGCTAAAGCCTTGTATGTCGATATTAAATAAAATCGTGTCCGTTTTTCCGCGAGTAGCGTTATCAATCATCATAAACGTGGCGGCATCGTCCTCAAACTTTTTGCGGAAACGTTCCACGGTTTTTACGCCTTGCACTTCCTTATTTTCCAACAGATATGAGAGTATTTTTAAAAAGTGAGACTTACCGCTGCCAAAGAAGCCGGAAATCCATACGCCGATGTCAGACGTGTTTTCATTGAAAGAATCGCCGTAGTTATTAAAAAAAGTGATAAAATGTTTTTTTAGTTCCTTTGTTATAACATATTCGTCAAGCTCCTGAACAAGAACTTGATTTTCATCCTGATCCACTTTTACAACGCCGTTGATTTTGCGGTTAATATCCTCGGCGAACATATTTTTGATAATCATTGCGTTTCCTCTCTTTACACAATATTGAACGCCCGATAATAAGGATTGGGCGTAAGTCTATCGAATAATTTTACATAACGACCATCGAATGTTCCCGGATACATAACAACAATAGGCACATCTGAAAAATGCGGCTGCATAGCGTCCAACAGCGAATGGACGCGGATAAACGGAAACGCCTCTCCTACGCCCGTAATAAGAATTACGTCCCCAACATTATGCGGCTCGTACTTTATTTTTTCGATAAAGTTTACATTTTTTGCGATACGCTCTATGTGACTTAAAACAAACTTACTTCCCTTTTTATTTTCAAGATCAGGGATTTTTTCGGTAATGCGTTTTTCATCGCAAATTGAAAGAAATACTTGATAGAGATTGTATTCTATAATGTGGCAGGACAAGTTCTCATCTGATGTCAATTTGCCCGTGAAATGACGGACAGTCATTTCATCTTTTGGGTCATAGCAAAAAATGCGAATATTTACCTCATTGGACAGTCCTCTTCCTTCGAGGAATTCTTGGCTCTGCAAGAGTTTTTTCAGAGAATCAAGACGCTCATTCAAATTGCTCATTTAGAATATCTCCCTGCATTACACAAAACAGTTAAACGCCGAAAGAGCTATTTCTTGTCCGGCGCTTCTGATTGCGTTTTCCAAAATCGGACTGATAAGCACAGGATTTAAACGCTCCGCCTTAATATTATCCAAATATTCGTTCTCGACCAATGTTTTCATCAGTACTTGTTTTAGTTTAACGATTGTATTTTCGCTCCACGATGCAACCCAATCGTCTTGTTCTTGAAGTCGTAAAAAAAAGACATTTAAATCAGATTTACTAAAAGTTCTGTCAAGAGTACGATATTTTTCGCCTATAACAGTTATCATAAAATCCCATACCAAACGATATTCTCGCATCATCGCGTATAGGCATATTTGTTTTGCCACATTGCTCGGTTCCTCTGCTATAGCGGCTATTAAAGTATTATCTTTCAGAGCGTCTAATCGACGCATACAAGCAAGCGACATCTGTTTTACCGATTTTTCCGTCGGATATTGAAAAAGATTTTCCGAAATAATTTTATTTACGATTTCTTCCCTTTCTAATCCGCTATCCATTAACTTTGCCGTGGTTCTCGTTTCGTAAAATAAAAACTGCTCCCGCGTCATTACTGCGGTATATGGACTTGATTTTTTTAACTGTCTGTTAGCTGTTTGCGGCATTATTTACCCCCCTGCCTTTTTTACGCTTATTTGGTATTAGTTGCTGTTTTTGTCGATATCGTTGATTTGTTTTAAGCGTTTTCGGGTTGTTGCCATTATTTATTTAGCGCGATATTGTTAGGCGTTATTTTTTCGCGAATTTTCTCTGTGGCAAAAATAAAAAGTTTTTGCATTTCTAAAATATAATCTTCTTGAGTTTCGGGCGGGAGGTCGCCATCTGCAAACAAACGTTCCGTGCTGTATAACATTTCTTCCGCTTGTTTGGCTGGTTTATTGCCATACATTTCTCTAATACGATTTATGGCGGCTTTCGTGCGCTTAGTGTCTTCGTTCTTTTCGACACCCATTAACTCGCCAACTGTAATATCTAAAACTTCTGCCATTTTTACAGCCATATCGGCAGCGGGAATTCGTTTGCCGTTCTCATAATTTAAAACCGTAGCAGGAACGAGACCGCATTTTTCTGCAAATACGATACGCGTCATTTTTCTGTCGCGTCTGAGTTGTCTAAGTCGCTTGGCAAAATCAGCATACGGAGCATCCTCTTTAAGACCCTTAGCCATAATTGTGACCTCCATTACAAAATATTTGTTTAATTTTCTTATTAAATTAAAAGAAAATTTCATAAACAAAACATCTGAATTGTTTTTTAAAATGCCTTAATTCAAGTTTTTTCTTCGCCAGAAGAAAAAAATACATACGTCAGCATTTCAACAAGACGTCCGAGAGGCGGGAGATTTAAACTCCCGCCTTTCTTCCAATATAGCCCCCCACCGTAGAGGCACGGGACATCTAGTCTTGTTATAAAAAGATAATATTTTTATATCGACAAACTAAATGTTCGTATGTATAATTATGCGTAAATAAAATCTGAATTATTTAAAACCATACAGTATAAGGAGAATTTTGTCAATATAAAACTAAATGAATGTATTTTACTTTCATAATTTTTGAGAATAATAGACCTATTCGGAAACCAAGAATTGATGCTGAAAATTGTAAATTCCCGCAATAAGAGAAAAACGCAAGCCAAAACGTTTCTGCTTGTTCCTATAACGTGATGATAATAAGCGGAAACGTTTCAGATAACGGTTCACATGCTCAATCACTATCCGTTTTCTTTCAATAACACAGTTGTGCTTTTTCTGACTGGACGTAAGTTTATGTTTTTTGCTTGTCTTAAAAGGAATCAGAGTGTTTGCATGGATTTTGGTTATGCCTTGATACCCTTTGTCTACAATAACGGTTGTTGTTTCCTAATGACACCATACTTCCGTTGAAATTCCTCATCGCTAAGACGGTCGATTCGTGCTTTCGTTTCCATAACATCACCCCAACTTAGTATATCACAGTTTTTATAGTATTTCTAATTTCCGAATAGTTCTAATGAAGGGCAACCTGCGTTCCCATGAAGGATACAATTTCACGATAATGCACACGCCGTGAGAAACCGCAAAATATGGGCTTTTACGAGATTACTCGTTTTGTTGAAAAAAGACTTTTTAGGTATTTTGCTCCGTATAGAGGGAAAATATCGATTTTTGCTCCAAGACAAAAACGAAAAAGTGCACAACCTTTTAACGATTTAGTGGGTTCATCGTTAAAAAGTATAAAGGCTTAAGTGACGGGGCTTCCGAGGTTCTGTCTTGCAATAATGACATAGCGTCATTTCATAAATGCACCCGTATTTGAATATAACGACAAAACAGCCGATTTCCCAACCTTGCTTATCGGAAAATCGGCTGTTTGCTATTTTTGTTTAGAGCATTGACCGCAATTCAGTCAAGCGCTGATCGGATATACCGGTTTCTTTACGAATTGCATCTATCGGCTTATCCTCTCTTATCATGCGAATGGCTGTCATCATATTGGATTCGCCCTCATTGCGTCCGGCCTGCCTACCAGTAGCTTCACCATCTATTCTAGCTTGATTTATCCCATTCTCCCATGCTGCCCACATATTAACCGACTCTCCTTTCTCGATTTGAATATTCGCTCCCGTGACCGTCTTGATAAGGCTGGCCGTGTCCCAGTCCATCTGCTCGAACCGCTTATTCCCCTCCATCCAACTTACATCTTTGTCGTTACGGTGCTTGGCAAACTGCATGACCGCTCCAAGCCCGGTGCGGAATTTTGCAAATTCCTCATCGGTGATTTGAGCAGGGGTAAGGAGATTGAGTTTATAGTCCGGCACAAATCTGAGAAGTCTCTTATCTTCAACATCTAACATCTCGTGAAGGCTTGTCGGCGCATCCCAAGGCTCGGCGCTTAGGCAAAGCGTCAGAGTAATTACCGGTGTCAGCCTATCTTCTTTGCGAAAACCCGAAAGATACTCCTCTTGGGTCAGGCTTGTATTGCGAGTCGAATCTTCGCTTTTAGCCTCTTGGCGATAGGAGGCAGCGGCTTCCGTTACTTGACGGGCATAGTTTAGGGCATCATATAGCATACCCCTAACAGGCATAGCATAATGGACAAGCGCCTGTATCTCCAGTCCAAGTACAAGGTAAATAGCTCGCTCGTCTTGCATTACCGTATACAGTTTCAAGAGGTCACGATACTTTTGGACGGCGGCTTTGGCGTCAACGCCGTAAGGAAGGGCAATAGCGGCGGTGTCCAGTTCTTTGAGGTCTTCTGCCAGTATCACTTCATCGCCATCGTAGACAGAAAAATTAAACGCATCGGCAAACCGCCTTCTGTCAGAGAGATATGCCTTGGTCTCCGTATCGATCGCGCCCACGCGCACCACATCCTTTTACTCTATCTTACCACGCCGCCGCATCAAGCTCAAGAGGTTTTCATCGGTTCCACACATATTCGTCATCTTGCCCCTGAACTCCTGCCTGCAGAAAAATTTTGTTAAAAAAGAGGATTACGGACATTCGAAAGCGAATGTCATGAGATTAAAGACATTATGGAGGATGACACATATAATGGAAGAAATGAGAGTCACAAGCGGAAATAAGTCGTATTGCGCCTTATTGCGTCGCATAAAAACCGCTATGCTTACCGTGGCAATCATACTGCTGGCGGAGGTGACCTTTGCCAACCCATACCCCGCCACATTGGACAATGGCAATTTAGTGCTGGTGGACGGCGGCATGGGCGTAGGACGCTACGCCGACAGGTCATCGGTCGCTGTGGAGCGGTATGCGCCGCCAAACTATCAAATCGCCATTTCCGTGGTGTCTGTCACTTTTTCCGATGAATACTGGCGACAACATGACACATATGTGGGAGGACCTTACAAAATAGGAGAGCCGTTCCTCCTGCGATTCTGCTATAATTGGGATAGGAAGTCTGTTGCCTACAATTGGGGAGACAACTGGCAGGATTGGGACATCAACCGAGACTACAGCCACGCCGAGGGAGAGCCGCTCATTCCTAACGCTGCCGAGGTTGCCTTCGTATCCGCATACAATATGCGGTTTTTCGATGACATAACCGGATATAGTCCGATACTAAAACGGCAGAGACGTATAATTGACGAGAGCCTTTATCGGGCATTGGGAATATGAGGGTTTGCAATGGACAGAAAAAAAATAACACGGGAGCTTGACCTGTATATCAAGCAAAATTACCGTTCGGAAGGATTCAAGCTCAAAGATTTCTTTGACGCGATAGGCGATGGCAGAACCTTTGCCACAGGAACACCAAGCACCGGCGGCGCAAAGTGGGCATTGTCCTTCTTGCTGGACAAGATGGAACTAACCTTTGCGGAGAAACTTTTGGAACTTATCGAGGAAAAGGGGAGAAAGCCCGCCGAGGTTTATACAAAGGCGGGCATCTCAAGATTTAGTTTCTCGAAGATAAAGACGGACAAAGACTATCACCCCACCAAAGAGACGGCTCTGGCTCTTGCCGTCGCTCTTCACCTTGACCTTGATGAAACCTCAGACCTTATCAAGAGAGCAGGTTTCACTCTTTCCCACAGTAGCGAAAGCGATCTCATCGTAGAGTTCTTTATCGAACGCGAAGTGTACAACATTGACGAGATTAACTATCAGCTTGATTATAGGGGGCATAAGACTCTTACCAATTGGCGCAAATCCAAAGACGAACAATAAAAAATTTTTCAAAGGTTGCCTGCCTGGCAACCTTTTCTTATTTTCTGTGGCTTATAATATCTTCCATAAACGGCGATAACCCATATGGGACAGGCTTTGGTAACAAATTTACATTTTGTCGAAAAAAATTTCAAATGTTGCTTGCTAGGCAACCTTTTTGCCAAGGTCTTGTAATATACTGTGTTCAAGCCGTAAGAATTGGACGGAAATTTATGAGGGAGGAGATTTTATGAGTACATGGAGGGACGGTATGCTGTTGGCGGCGGGCGGCATCGCCGGGTTAGCGTTGGCGGCTTGGCTTGAGTCCGAGAGCGAATCTCACAACTATGATGAAAGCCATGCCGGAAAGAAAGCGTCTGACGCAGACGGCATGGAAATCTTAGTAAACAAGATACGCCGCGAGGCCAAATGGGCTATGGAGGAATGCGTAAACGACGAAGAACGGCAAAAAGTCTACGATGAAGTGAGCGCATCCATTCGTAAACTTAAAGCCACTTTGGAGCAACGGGGAGAAGAAATCATCGCCGACCTTAAGGAGCAGACTTTTGCCGATGGCATAGATGACGATGAACTCGGCGATGACACCGTCCGTAAGTTTAAGAGCAACATGGAAGATTTGACCAGGGAATTGAACGAGATGTTGGAATCCTTGAAGCCGACCCCGGCTGTTTAAGGGAGGAATGTTCATGCAGCTAAAGAGAAATCAAGAACTTTTCCTTCGAGACGGAAGAAAAATCATCGTAACGGATAAATTGGGCGTTGGCGGACAAGGCGTAGTGTATAAGGTACATTTGGATTCAGGGGAAAAGAAAGCGCTCAAATGGTATTTTGAGACAAAGTTATCCGATACCGAGGGATTTTATCGTCACTTGGCGCAAAACATCAATGCGGGCAGTCCGTCTCCTGCATTTATTTGGCCGGAGGAACTTACCGAATGGAATAACGGGACGTTTGGTTACATCATGCCAATCTACCCCAAAGGCTACGAGGGTTTTGCCAAATTTATCACGGCGCGGGTCAAATTCAAAAATATTGACGCAATGATAAACGCTGCACTCAATATCGTTACTGCGTTTATGGATTTACACAACAAAGGCTACAACTATCAAGACCTAAACGATGGAAATTTTTCCATCAACCCATTAAACGGTGACGTGCTTATCTGCGACAACGACAATGTGGGCGGGCATGGCTTTGAGTCCGGGATTTTAGGCAAGTCCCGTTATATGGCTCCCGAGGTGGTACGCAGGGAGAAAAAACCCGATAAACTCACCGACAGGTTTTCTTTGGCGGTGGTGCTGTTTATCTTGTTTATGGGCGATCACCCATTGGAAGGCAAACGCACCAATGTCCCCGCTCTCACGAGCAAATATGAAAAACGCTTCTTTGGTGATAATCCCTTATTCATCTTTGATCCCGACGATGACGGCAATCGTCCGGTGGAAGGCCTGCACCGAAACGCTATCGCCAAGTGGCCTTATTTCCCAAGCTATATTCAAGATGCGTTCATTCGCTCTTTCAGTCGGGAGAGCCTCTTGAAAGGCAACGACCGTTTGCTCGAAACCATGTGGCGTCATGTTTTGATACGATTGAAAGCATCATTGGTGGGGTGTCCCCATTGTCACGAGTCTGTTTTCGCCGAAAGCGAAGAATTTGCTTGTCCCGCTTGCGGAGAGAATGTAAAGCCGGCGGGCTATATAAAATTTCCCAAACGGGCGAATATGGATATTCTCGTCCCCATTATGGGAGGGGCAAGGCTCTTTACTTACCACATTGACGAAAATGTTCAAGACAGCGGATGCATTGCGGCGCATATAATGGAGAAGCCGGGGAAATTCGGTATCAAGAACGAATCGACGAGCAAATGGACGATTACTGCGCCGAACGGGTCGCAAGCCGTCAAAAATCCCGATGAGGTAGCCGTTATCGGAGACGGATTTAAGATAGACTTCGGTCACGGGGTAACAGGCGAAGTTGTAAAAGTTTGAGGAGGCAGGAAAATGGCTGGTATTTTGGATAAAGTGGAAATGACAAGGCGTATGTGTCCCGTGATTTTCTTGTTGGACACTTCCGGCAGTATGGACGGCGCGCCTATCGGAGCGGTAAATTCGGCTATTGAAGGTATTTTACCCGAACTCTGCGCCATGAACGATGAAAACGCCGATGCGGAAATCAATATCGCCATTATGAGTTTTTCGGCAGGCGTGGACTGGGTAACGGGCAACAACCTTCTTTCCCCCAAGAGTGTGGCTTGGAACGGACTGGATGCATCGGGTCCAACCGAGATGGGCAGGGCTTTTCGAGAACTCAACAAAAAGCTGTCCATCGAAAATGGCTTTATGCGCAGAGCAAGCGGCTCGGTTGCTCCCGTACTGTTTCTTCTCTCAGACGGTGCGCCTACCGACGACTACCGCGCGGCTCTTTCCAAATTGAAAGAAAACAACTGGTACAGAGTGGCCGTCAGGGTAGCCATTGGC
>JAGBMX010000153.1 GCA_017634675.1 Selenomonadaceae bacterium
AAGTTTTCTTTCTCTCTTTTCTTCTTTGTTTCTTTTTAGAATTTCTTAGCGATTTATCGCTTAGAAATTCTTATACTCTTGAGTGCTTCTTTTCTCTTTTTCTTTTACAAAAGAAAGAGAGAAAAGAAGAAAGAAAAAACTGGCTTTTAAAGACAAAAAGATTGGGCGGATAAGAGATGGCAAAAAAGCAGCGTATATTAGAGAGCTTGCGCGCGGTTGAATCCGAGTTGAGGAAAGCAGCTAAAACCGGCAGTAAGAAAAACGCTGTCAATATTAGGGAAAATTTGACGGCAATTCGGGATGTATGCCGCGTAGGATTGCCTGAAAATTCCTACGCCAAGTACGGCGAAATTTACGACGGGCTTATTCTTGCCGTAGAACAGATGACGAAAGTTAAAGAATTAAGGTTGAACGAAGAAGCGTTCTCTCTTTCAATGGATTTGTTGCAGTATCTTATCCGTATAACCGAAGAAGAAACAGGCTTTAAAAAAGACATTGTCTTTTTGCCCTATAAAGCGTCGATGTGGGACAGCCTTGAAAGCGTGTGGAAAGCGGCGGCTGAAGACGAGGAGCATTGCAACGCTTATGTAATCCCCATTCCCTACGCAGATTTAAACCCTGACGGCAGCATAGCTAGATGGCATTGCGAAAGAGCGGATTATCCGGTATATGTGCCGACTCTTGACTGGCGGAGTGTCGATCTTAAAGAGTTGCATCCCGACGTAATTTTTATCCATAATCCATATGATGATGAAAATCGCGTAACTTCGGTGGAAACTCGGTATTATTCGAAGAATTTGCGGGAATGTACGGATAAATTAGTGTATATTCCTTACGCAGTAGAGGAAGAAGTTCAACCCGGAAATCAAGCGGTCGAAGACGCTATCTCGCATCGGGTTCTTGAGCCCGGAATCATGAATGCCGACGTGGTCATTGCGCAATCGGAAGATATGCGGCAAGCGTGGATAAATATTTTAATGCGTCGTACGAATGTCAACAATCGAGCTTACTGGGAAAAGCGAATCATAGGCTTGGGATCGCCTAAGATAGATAAGGTGCTTACCAGCAAAAAAGAAGATTTCGTCATGCCAAGAAAGTGGAAACAACTGGTAAAAGGGAAAAAAGTCATCTTATACATCACAAGCCTCTCGCCAATGTTGCATAATTCCGACCATGTTTGCGACAAGCTTCGCTATGTCTTTGACGTGTTTCGCAACCGAGACGATGTGGTACTTTGGTGGCGTCCGCATCCTCTTATGAAAGCCACGTTTCACTCCATGAGACCGGAGATTGAGAAGGAGTATCTAAAGATTGAAAGACAATACATTGAGGAAGGTTGGGGGATTTACGACGATACCTCCGACTTGCATCGGGCGATTTGTTGGTCTGATGCGTATTATGGGGATTATAGTTCGGTGATGGTATTGTACGAAGCTGCGGGGAAGAAGGTTTTGAAGCAAAGCTATCAAGATCCGATATGGTTATGCGCAACAAATGCTTTGATTGATGGTGAGAATTTATATTTTGTTCCGTACAATTTAAACGGGGCATTTGTCTTTAATACAACGACTGGGGAAATGAAGCTCTGCTCCATATTTGACGATGGGTGGCGATATCGAAAACTTAGCGCTGGTTGGCACATTGGGAATTTCTCCAACAATGGGAAATTGTACGGGATGGTGCAATGCGGAAAGTCATATTACATTTACGATTTTTCTAAAAAGAGCGCTAAAAGCATCGATATTTCTAACAAATTCGCTTCTGATGAGTTGGTGCAATTCTATAAAACACACCAATTAGGAGATGATGTGTGGCTTTCGCCTCACCATGGAAAAGCTATCGGACGGTATAATATAAAAACTCGGGAGATTGTCTTTTATCCTGAAATTTTTTCTTTAGTTCAAAATCGCTGGAACGGTGCATATCCTATTTGGGGTGATTCCGTACAGGCTCTAGGAAGCTTATGGATTTTATATGCGCAAGGAAATGACATATTAGAGTTTAATACCGCATCATGTGAAGTATATCCACATAATGTGAAAGATGTTGATGGAAAAATTCTTACTATCGAATTCGATGGAGAAAATTTTTGGTTATACACCACAAGTGGTATGTTGATCGAATGGGTACCGAAGATAGGCGTAAAACAAAAAATAACCAATCCGCTGGGTTTGGTTAACGAGTTCGGCAACATAAAATACATTAATGGAAAAATTTGGATTGTGGCTAATTACCAGGATGTATACGGTGTAGTGGATTGCCACACGGGAGAAATTCAAATATTTAAAAACATGTTGAATTCTGTGTCCGGACGTCTTGGCGTTGCCGTTTTGCAAGCATCTGATGACTTTTTGTATGTCATGCCGAGTAATGGAAACGTATTGATTCGCATAAATACTAAAAATAATAATGTGGAATCATGGAAAGTTGAATTAACGGACGATATAAAAGAAATATACCAGCAAAAGTTCATAGAGACATTTTCCTCAGGGGATTATGAATGGAATAATGAATCCATTACATATATACTAGATTCATTATGCAAGCATAATATTGCTGCAGAACGTCAATTAGTTGGAACGAAAATATATGACCTGGTGTAGATTTTGTAATGGTACAGCGTAGGGGTAGATTGAATGAAAGTCGTACTTTTAGCGGGAGGGCTTGGGACAAGGATTACGGAGGAGTCGGAATATCGTCCAAAACCCATGGTAGAAATAGGCGGTATGCCAATACTGTGGCACATTATGAAGGAGTATAGTTTTTACGGATATCATGAATTTGTTATTTGCGCCGGCTATAAACAACATATGATAAAAAAGTGGTTTGCAGACTACTTTCTGTATACATCCGATATCACGTTTGATTTTACACAAAAAGATCGAACAATTGTGCATGATCAACGAACGGAGCCTTGGCGTGTAACTGTGGTGGATACAGGTTTGTATACCATGACGGGAGGACGTATCAAGCGAATTCAAAAGTATATTGGGAACGAGACTTTTCTCATGACATATGGAGATGGAGTTTGTGATGTCGACATTAGCAAATTGGTAAGATTTCATGAACAACACGGGAAAATTGCAACATTGACTTCTGTGTTGCAAGATCAATCGAAGGGTATACTGAATATAGGAAAAGATAATACTGTACGTTCCTTTCGCGAAAAATCCATTGCAGATAAGACTTACATTAATGCGGGCTACATGGTGATGAATCCTCAGATTTTTGATTATATCGACGATGATTCATGCGCCGTAGAGCAGGATGTGTTATCTGTATTAGCTTCAAAAGGAGAACTCATGAGTTATACGCATAAAGGTTTTTGGAGTTGTATGGACACTTTACGGGAGAAAAAAGAATTGGAGAATATATGGGCAAGAGGAAATGCGCCGTGGAAGGTATGGTAAGTCCCGAATTTTTTCAAGGCAAAAGAATTCTAATCACGGGTCACACAGGATTTAAGGGTACATGGTTGTGCCGAATGTTGGCAGATTTTGGGGCAGATGTGACAGGGTACGCTCTTTTATCACCAACCAAAGAGGGTGCCAAGGTATTTCGTTCCGTGATAGGAGAGGATATTTTATCCATAGAGGGCGATATACGGGATATTCATCGCTTAAAGCAAGTATTTATGCAGGCAAAACCGGAAATCGTTTTCCATTTAGCGGCGCAGCCGATTGTCGTAGAGAGCTATTCTCATCCGTTAGAGACCTACGAAGTTAATGTCATGGGTACAGTGAACCTTATGGAGTGTGTTCGAGTCTCAGGAACCGTAAGATCTGTTGTAAATGTGACGACTGACAAAGTTTATGAAAACAAAGAATGGGTATGGGGTTATCGCGAGACAGACACGCTTAATGGATATGACCCATATTCTAACAGTAAGAGTTGTTCTGAACTGGTGACTCACTGTTATGCGCAAAGTTTTTTTACAAAGCAGGAAATTGCCGTTTCAACACTGCGCGCCGGCAATGTCATTGGGGGAGGAGATTTCTCGCCTTATCGTATTTTGCCGGATTGTGTAAGAGCAGCTATAACCGGGAATGATATTGAAGTAAGAAACCCCGAAGCAGTGCGTCCATATCAGCATGTATTAGAACCACTTTATGCTTACCTCATGGTAGCGCAAGCTCAATGGTATGATAGTTCCTATTCGGGGTGCTACAATGTAGGACCTGATGAGCGCGATGCCGTGACAACGGGAATTTTGGCGGATATGTTTTGCGAGCTTTGGAATGAAGGGCAGCAGTGGCGCGCGAACGACATCAATGGTCCTCATGAAGCTAATCTCCTGCGGCTGGATTGTTCTAAATTAAAAACTACTTTTGGTTGGGAACCAAGATGGGGGATAAGAAAGGCCGTGGAAAGTGCTGTGGAATGGTACAAGGTATATGTCAAAAACGGGGATATTAGGGAAAAGATGTCCTTGCAGATTCAGGACTTTCTGAAGTGCAATCGAAGAAATTTAAAAAAGGGGAGGGGAGAAGATAAATGAAAAGTGGTCAACAAGAAATGCGCGACAGGATATTGAGAATGGTTAAAGAGTATTGCGAGACTTTTCACGAAAAAAAGCAGGAATTTCATGCAGGAGACCGTATTCTCTACGCCTCAAGGGTTTATGACCATGAGGAAATGACTAACCTTGTAGACGCTGCGCTGGAATTTTGGCTCACAGCCGGAAAATATGTGAATACCTTTGAAAAAGGTATGGCAGAATATCTGGGAGTCAGATATTGCTTGGCTGTCAATTCCGGTTCTTCAGCGAACCTTCTTGCTTTTATGGCATTGACTTCACCGCTTTTGGGAGAACGGCGGGTGAAACGCGGGGATGAGGTAATCACTGTAGCTGCCGGATTTCCTACTACCGTGTCCCCCGTCATTCAGTACGGCGCTGTCCCCGTATTCGTAGACGTGACGATTCCCCAATATAATATTGACGTTACAAAATTAGAGGATGCTCTTTCGGAAAAAACAAGGGTTGTTATGCTTGCTCATACTCTCGGCAATCCATTTAATCTTAAAATAGTTAAAGAGTTTTGTGATCGGCATAACCTCTGGCTGGTGGAAGATAATTGTGATGCCCTTGGTTCCAAATATATGTTAAACGGAAAAGAAGTTTTCACCGGTACCGTCGGAGATATAGGAACCTCCAGCTTTTACCCCCCGCACCACATGACTATGGGAGAAGGGGGCGCAGTTTATACAAATAACGCAATGCTTTATAAAATTATTCGATCCCTCCGCGATTGGGGACGCGATTGCATTTGTCCCTCCGGGAAGGACAACCTTTGCGGACACCGTTTCGATGGGCAGTACGGAGAACTTCCTCAAGGTTATGATCACAAATATGTTTACTCACATTTTGGATACAATTTAAAGGTCACGGAAATGCAGGCAGCTATTGGCTGCGCTCAGTTGAATAAACTTCCACGTTTCACAAAACGCAGACAGCAAAACTTTGAGAGATTACATAAAGCGTTAGCAGAAACGGTGAAATACTTCATTCTGCCGGAGGCTTGTGAGAACGCGAATCCCAGTTGGTTCGGTTTTATGCTTACTTGCAGGGAAGGCGTGAATCGAAAGCGAGTGGTGCGTTATATCGAAGATCATGGAGTGCAAACTAGAATGCTCTTTACGGGCAATTTAACGAAGCACCCTTGTTTTAATGAAATGAGAAAAAGCAAAGAAGGCTATCGCATTGTCGGAGAATTGGTAAACACCGACCGCATTATGAACGATACTTTTTGGGTTGGGGTCTATCCGGGGATGACAGATGAAAAAATTGATTACATGATTAAGATTATTAAAGAATCAGTTTGCTGAAAAAGGGTGCGGTGCTTCCGGTATAAGTAAAAAACGGCGCAGGAGATATGCTGGAATTAATAAGATATTCTAATTCAGCATATAAAGTAACAGAAGATTATCCAATATATAAAACGGGTGTTGTGCACTTAGGATTTGGTATAGACAATATTACCGAAACTGTTTCCCGAATAAAGGCTCTAGGCGGTAAGCAAAAGACATCAATACATATAATGGCAAATGGAAACAAATGTTGTTTCTGCCAAGATCCCGAGGGAAATTGGCTGGAACTCATAGAGAGGAGCCATGGGGAGTGAAAGTTAAGCTAAGCGATTATATAGCTGATTTTTTTGTTGAGAATCATATTACGCATATTTTTACAGTGGTTGGCGGCGGCGCTATGCACATGAACTATTCTTTTGGTCGTCATCCCAAGCTAAAGTGCGTATACAACCATCATGAACAGGCGTCGGCCATGGCTGCTGAAGCTTATGCCAGAGTCAACGATAACATGGCTGCTTTGTGCGTTACCAGTGGTCCCGGCGGTATTAACGCCATGAACGGCGTGGCCGGAGCATATATGGATTCTATTCCTATGCTGGTATTTTCGGGGCAGATGAAAAGGGAAATGACTACCCGTTATACTAAGCTTCCTGTACGATCTTTGGGCAATCAGGAATTTGATATAGTTTTCGCTGTAAAGGGAATGACCAAATTTGCTGAAATGATAGATGATGCAAATAAAATTCGCTATTATTTGGAAAAAATGTTATTTATCGCTCAAAATGGTCGTCCCGGTCCATGCTGGTTGGATGTGCCGTTGGATATTCAAGGAGCAATTGTTGATACTGATGAGTTACGCGGATTTAATCCTCCTCAGACTTCTTCCAATACAATAAGCGTTGGTCAAATGGAATCTGTTGTCGAACATTTAAAAGAGGCTAAACGGCCTGTCCTTTATGTAGGCAATGGTATTCGCATTTCCGGAGCAATGGAACCGCTATTTTGTTTGATAGAAAAGTTGCATATTCCTGTGGTTACTTGCTGGAACAGCGTGGATATTATTCCGACGGAACATCCCGATTACTGTGGGCGCGGCGGTATTATGGGAGATCGTGCGGGAAATTTTGCCGTACAAAACAGTGATTTTTTATTGTGCATTGGTACTAGATTAAACATTTTACAAGTGGGATACAATGTAAAAACATGGGCAAGAGCCGCATATACCGTAATGGTAGACATAGATGAAGGCGAACTAAAAAAACCGACAATTCGTATTGATTTGCCTATTTGCAGCGATGCGCGTAAGTTTTTGGAGAAATTGGGAAAATACTTACCAGAAAATACGACAGCGCCAAAAGAGTGGCGTGAGCAGTGTCGAACGTGGAAAACGAAATATCCGGTAGTCTATAAGGAACAATATCATTCAAACGCTGAAGTTAATGTATATGCTTTTATAGATTCTTTGAGCCGTTTGCTACCAGAAGGGGCGAATACCGCAGTTGCCAACGGTTCAGCTAGTGTGGTTGGAAGCCAAACTTGGTTTGTAAAGAACAGAAGTCGCTTCATAATGAATTGTGCCATATCTTCCATGGGCTACGATTTGCCGGCAGCAATTGGTGTATCTGTTGCCACCGGCAATAAAGAGGTGTATTGCATTGCGGGAGACGGTAGCATTATGATGAATTTGCAGGAGTTGCAGACTATCGTTACAAATAATTTGCCTATCAAAATTTTCATAATAAATAATCAAGGATATCATCAGATTAGGCAGACCCAAAATAATATGTTCGGTCAAGATCTTGTCGGTGTCGGACCGGAGAGCGGTGATTTGGGATTTCCCAATTTTGCGAAATTGGCGGACGCTTTTGGGATTGAGTATGTAAGTATAAAATCTAATAAAGAACTTGAGGAGAAGATTCTACAGGTTATCAATAATAAACACTATGTAATTTGCGAAGTGTTTGTATCTACCAATCAGAAATTTGAACCAAAGTCGGTTGCAAAGAGAATGCCGGACGGACGGTTGGTTTCGCCCCCTCTAGAAGATTTGGCTCCATTCTTATCAAGAGAAGAATTGGCAGAAAATATGTATATACCGCTAATTGCCGAAGAATAAGGAGGACAGATATGCGATGGATATAATTAATATTCATTCAAATTTATATGATTACACGGTGGAGTTTGTAAACGACTTTTCCGGAAAACTAATGAAATTTGACGATTCAACAACGTATATCATCGACAAAAATGTCTACGAACTTTATAAAGAAAAATTCAAGGAGTTGGATAAAAAGAAAATTTTTTTTGTGAATGCTGTAGAGTCCGAGAAAAACATGGATACGGTTATGAGGATAATCTCTTTTTTCCAAGAGCTTGGCGTTCGGAAAAATTGGAGTATCGTCTGTTTTGGAGGCGGCATTACCCAAGATTTGACAACAATTGCAAGCAATTTGTTTTTGCGTAACGTTAATTGGTATTTTTTCCCGACAACATTATTATCTATGTGCGATTCCTGTATAGGCGGAAAATGCGGCATCAATTACCGTCATATTAAAAATCAGATCGGCGTATTTTACCCGCCAAAGGAAATATTTGTTGACACGCATTTCCTTAATACCCTTACGAAAGACGATTACATTAACGGCTGGGGTGAAATACTGAAGTTTTCCTTAACCAGCGATGAAAATTTTTACGACGATTTACAGAAGGAAGAACAGTATATTCCTTGTCCTAAAATTGCCGAATATATTCATCGAGGATTATTCGAAAAGAAGAAAATTATTGAGGCCGATGAATTTGAGTCAGATTTGCGGCGAGTATTAAATTACGGTCATACCTTCGGGCACGCTTTAGAAGCCTATACAAACAATCGTATTCCTCACGGAACTGCCGTAATTTGGGGTATAGATGTTGTGAATTACATCGCCGTAACGGAAAACTTGATTTCTGAAGAATATTATTTAAGCATAAAAAATTTGATAAAAAATGCCTTTATTACCGAAGAAATAGAGATAGCAGAACCTAACAAACTCTTTGAGATTATAAAAACCGATAAAAAAGTTAAAGGCAATGTTTTAAGTTTTGCCATGTTGGATAAGCCAAGCCATTTGGTTGTATATCCAATGACCCTTGACGATAAACTGAGAAATTTGTTCTGTCAGTATTTAGAGAAAACCCATGAATATTATAACCATTGATTGCGGCGCCAGCTTTTTAAAAGGGGCTTTGTTTAAAGATACACGCTTGGTTAAAAAAACACAGCAAACGGCTCCGGCTGTCAACACAAATGATTTGCGCGCGCCAACTCAAATTAATCGTCTTATAAAAGCGGTCAGGTCTATGTTTCGCGAATTGGCTCATGGACACAGTGAAGTTGTTCTTGGCATATCCAATGAAATGCACGGTTTTATTTTAACTGACGAAGAGGGTACGCCTTATACAGATTATGTGTCGTGGCAGAAGGAGTTTGGCAAATTTCCTTTAGCAGGGAAAGATGGAATAACGGCGTTGCAAATGCTTGCTGATGAAAAATATTGTCAGGATATCAAAAAAACAGGTATGCCGTTACGCTCCGGTCTGCCTAATGTAAATCTGCTCTATTTACGGTATAACTTCAATTGGGCTAAAAACAAGAAAATGTTGCGTTTTTTTACCTTGGGAGATTTTATTATATTCGCATTATCTGGGAAAGTCAGTTGTTGTCACCCTTCCAATGCTGCCGCTACCGGTTTGATGAACTTAGATACCGGCGCTTGGAATGAAACATTGGTTTCACTGACAGCTGGTTCTCAAATACAGTTTCCGGATATATGTGTTACGGGAATATCTTTTGATTTTGAAGGTATACATGTTTACGCTTTACCCGCGATAGGGGATCAACAGGCGTCGCTCCTTGGCGCCGGGCTAAAGGATAAAAATGAAATATCCTTTAATCTGGGGACAGGCGCTCAGGTGAGTTGCTTGATTGATGATTTGAAATATTCTCCTAGTTACCAAATTCGTCCATATTTTGGCAATAAATATATAAAGACCATTCCACATTTACCATCGGGACGAGCTTTAAATGTATATTTTCGCTTTATAAAAGAAGTAGTCGCTAAGTTTTCTCCCGAGATTGATGATAACGTAATTTGGCAATGGATTTTGGAGAGTGTAAAAACAAGCAAAGTTTCCGCTATGAAATGCGATTTGAGCTTTTTTGACAATCCACTGACGGACAAAACCAAGGGCGGCATCGAGGATATAGGAGAATATGATTTCAATGTGGGAAATCTTTTCGGGACCGTATTTAGGCAGATGGTTGATAATTTTATGAAGGCAGCCCGAATCATAATGCCGGATGATTGTAATCCTAAAAAGATTGTGTTCTCAGGTGGAATAGCAAGAAAAATTTCATTTATAAGGAATGAAATTTTGAAGAATTTTGATGCTGACATTGAAAGCAGTATGGGAAAAGACGAGACTTTTTACGGTTTGGCGCAGTATGCAAAAGAGCAAGGGTAGTTAGAAGGAGACCATTATGGCAAAGAAAGTAAAATTACTAGATTGTACTTTACGGGACGGTGCCTATATCAACAACTCAAAATTTGGCGCTCCTGCCATTAAGGGTATTATCAAGAAGATGCAGGATGCGGATATTGATATAATCGAATGCGGTTGGCTAAAAGATGCGCCGCATGAGGAAGGCAGTTCTTATTATCATGTGCCGAGCGATATGGAACAATATCTTCTCGATTACAACGACCGCTCAACTTATGTTGCCATGATTGATTGGGATCGTTATGACACTTCTGTTTTACCAAAATGCGACCACAGATCCATTAACGCCGTCAGAGTGGTATTTCCTCGGGGTAAAGCTAAAGATGGAATGGAAGTGGGCGAAAAGATTAGGGAAAAAGGCTATCAGGTTTATTTGCAAGCCGCAAATACTCTCGGTTATTCAGACGAAGAACTAGACAATCTTATTAAGTTCGCCAATAGATTTAAACCGGTCGCTCTGTCAGTAGTAGATACATTCGGGGCTATGTATTTTGAAGACCTTGAACATATTGTAACTTATCTTGACCAAAGGTTAGATACTTCTATTCAGTTGGGGTTTCATTCGCATAACAACAAGCAACTGTCTTTTGCATTGACCATGCAATTTGTGGAACTTTTAGAGAACAGTAAGCGTTGTGTCGTGGTAGATGCCAGTCTGTCCGGTATGGGACGCGGCGCCGGCAATGCGACCACCGAATTGGTGGCGAACTACTTAAACGAGAAGCAACACGGCAATTACGATATGAACGCTATTTTGGACGCTATTGATATTTACATTGACGGCATTAGAGAGAAGTACAGTTGGGGTTATTCCACACCTTATTTTATCGCCGGTATGTATCAATGTCATGTAAACAATATTGCATATTTGCGTAAAAATCACCGTACAAACGCTAGGGATATGCGAAACATAATTTCTTCCATGAGCGTGGAGGAACGGCGTCACTATGACTACGATTTGCTGGAACAACGGTATATGGAAAACCAGAATTGCCAGATTGATGATGAAGAAGCAATGGACAATCTAAAGAAAGAATTTAAAAACAGAAAGATATTGCTCTTGGCTCCGGGAAAATCCATAAACGATTGCGAAGAAAAGGTAAAGTCCTTTATAAAAGAAAAAAAGCCGGTGGTTATTGGAGTAAACGCCATTAATACCAGATATGACTATGATTACATATTTTTTGTAAATCATATTAGATACGATTACGCCAAGGAAGCTTACGGTGAGATCTTTGCGCAGGTTAATAAGATTGTGCTTTCCAACATTCATACGAAAGCCGAAGGAAAAGAGCTGATTGTTAATTTCAATCACGCTATAAAGCGCGGATGGGAGCATTTTGACAATGCGGTAATTTGCGCTTTGAGATTTTTAGGACGGGTAGGCGTTGATGATGTGGCTTTGGCGGGATTTGACGGGTTTAAGACTATGTACAACGAAAGCTATGCGGATCCATCTTTGCCGACGCTTAATCCTAATAACAAATGGGATGAGCTAAACGCAGAGATCAAAGATATGTTTAGGGATGTGAAGCTTTCTTTAGGCGAGAAGATGAAAATTGAATTTGTGACGGACAGTATTTTTGATATATAGATATGAATATGCATATATATGCTTAGTTTACATGGAGTTTTGTTTTATTGATAGTTATCTGATAGGTAGGAGAGAGTATGTGAAAAGGTTTAACGATAAGGTGGCTTTGGTATTGGGAGGTTCCTCGGGCATAGGTGGTGCTACGGCTGAGATTCTTGCCCAAGAAGGCGCAAAAGTAATTATAGCTGCACGGAATGAAATTAGAGGCGGGGAAAAGGCAAAAGAAATCATTAGTTCGGGTGGAAAAGCGTGTTTTTTTCCCTGCGATGTTGCTGATAGCAAGTCTGTTATCAAATTACAAACATTTATTAGAGAACAATATTGCTGCTTAGATGTATTATTCAATAGTGCTGGCATATTATTGACTGGAAATCTAGATGAGTTAACGGAAGATGAGTGGGACAAGGTTTATGAGGTTAACACTAAAGGAATGATGCGAGTGGCCAAAGCATTCATGCCAATGCTGGAGGAAAGTTGTGGGACTATGCTTAATAACTGCTCTATAAACGGTATCCACAGCTATATTAAAGGGAAAAGAAGTTATATGTATGCCACATCTAAATCGGCAGCTATACAGTTTACTAGATATTTGGCTAAGAATTATGCGCCCAAGGTGAGGGTTAATGCATTGTGTCCAGGAATAACCGTCACAAATCTTTTCACCAACAGAGATTTTTCTCGTTTTCAGAATGTCAATTTGTTGAACCGTATGGCAACCCCTGAGGAAATAGCCAAGGTAGCCGTATTCCTGTTGTCAGACGATGCATCGTTTGTCGTTGGTTCTGTAATAGTGGCTGATGGCGGCGAAACTATAGCGTAACATCTCCGAAATTGAAATACGTGTAAAAATGAGTAGGAGTGAAAGCTTATTTAGGACATACTTATAAACTCCACCAGCATACCATAGTGACCATTATTGATTTGCCTGATGTGGATAGTTTATCGAATGTGTTGTAAGAGGCAATTAGATGAATACGAACAAGATAAAATCCGCAGTCCTGACGGGTCCTACCGGGGTTCTTGGCACAGCGTTGGTGAAGAAACTGGCAGATGTTGGAGTGGAAACTTTTGCGGCCTGTCATCCGGGTTCTCTCAAGAATGATTTTATTCTAAAGCATCCTCGTATACATAAGGTTGAATGTGATATTGAAGATATAGGTAGGTTACCGAAACTTATTGGTAGACACGTGGATGCTTTTTT
This sequence comes from Selenomonadaceae bacterium, assembly GCA_017634675.1. Lineage (GTDB taxonomy): Bacteria > Bacillota > Negativicutes > Selenomonadales > Selenomonadaceae > RGIG9201. Next base: position 13,143 of record JAGBMX010000153.1, read on the forward strand.
TCACTTTGCTTGGACGGGTACACAGAAAAATAGCAATCGCATGGATATGTATTTGCAGAATACCAATGTAAAATATGCCTTGGACACGGTTCATGCGGCTAAGAGACTTGAATGCAAAGTCTATGTAGGGGCAGGTAGTCAAGCGGAGTATGGGTATGTTGACGGGATTATCCATCCAGATACTCCAGTGAAGCCTATTAGTGGCTATGGCATGGCAAAGCTTTGCGCAGGGCAAATGACTAGGGCCATTTGCCATGAATTCGGTATCCGCCATATCTGGCCTAGAATTATCAGCGTTTATGGAGAAAATGACGGAGCAAAGACTCTAATTAGTACCCTTATCCGTACTTTGCAAAAGGGAGAAAGTCCCATGGTTACGGATGGAGAACAAATGTGGGACTACCTTTATGCCGATGATGCCGCAGAAGCACTTTATCTGATGGCTGAAAATGGCAGGGATGGGGCTATATATGTACTGGGAAGTGGTCAGACTCGTAAATTGAAGGCTTTTATGATGGATATTAGAGATGCTGTTAACAAAAATATACCACTAGGATTGGGGAAAGTGCCTTATTTACCTGATCAGGTCATGCATCTGGAGGCGGATATTGCAAGTCTTACAAGAGATACAGGATGGCAACCTCGCACAGATTTCGCCACAGGCATTCATAAAATGCTTACAGCTATGCGTTCGGATAGGGAAACAAACCAATGATAAGTTATAGAATACAGTAGTATTATTAACGATATGTATGAGAAAAATTGAAATATGTTACAGAGCGTATCGAGCATATATATTGTTGCGATATTCTAAACAACATTGTTATCTAAATGGAGCTGAAAACTATTCATGAATATTATTAATTGCAGACGGCAAGATTTTTTGAAAATCATAGGCGACAAAAAGGTTATATGTTTTGGTGCGGGGCTTTCTGGTATAACAATGTGTGACTCAATTCCAAAACTCACAGAATATATTTCTTTCTTTACTGATAATGATGAAAACAAATGGGGAAAATCAGTTAGCTTACAAGGGAAATGTTTTAAGATTGTCTCGTTAAATAAAGTTGTAAAAAATATAGATCACGATAATTATTGCATCCTAATCACCTCACGATTTTGGGACGAAATAGTTAAACAACTATTCGAGTTTCCTCAACTTGATAACGTGGATTGTTATATCTGTTTGCTAATGGAAAACGACAGTGAGACGTTGGTTATAAAATCCTATGGGAAAGAACATATACCTCGAGTGATTCATTACTTTTGGATGGGGGGTAATCCTCTGCCAGAACTTGCAAGAAAATGCATTGATTCTTGGAAAAGATTTTGCCCTGATTATGAAATTATTTGTTGGAATGAATCGAATTATGATATAGAGAAAATTCCTTTATTAAAACAAGCAACAAAAGAAGAATGCTGGAATATAATTAGTGACTATGGTCGTATGGATGTGTTGTACAATCAAGGCGGAATTTACCTAGATGTAGATGTAGAAATTGTCAAATCTTTTGATGATTTGTTGAAACAAGAAGCCTACATGGGATTTGATAGTTCTTATATGGTTAATACTGGTCATGGATTCGGAGCAGTAAAAGGCAATGGTCTGATAAAGGAATGCAAGGAAATATATGAAGCAGTAAAAGAAAATGATAACATAGAATGGCGAAAATTTTATTCACCTATTTTGACATCTAATGTTTTATGTCGTCATGGATTGAATAAAAACAATAGATTACAAACCATTAAAAATGTAACTATCTTTCCCAATGATTATTTTGATCCGATTTTACAACTACCTAGGAAAAGTACGTATTCCGTTCATCATTACGGATCCACATGGAGCATCAAGGAAGATATGCAAGGAATTTGGAAAAATCAACAGGATTATTACCGTCGCTTAAATAAAGATGGACTTATAACTTGGGTGGATTAAAATGTCGAAGGAGAAGAAATGGATAACAAACATTCAATCAGAGAAAAAAATCTTGCAATTTTGAAAAAACAATACGGAAAAATTTATCTTTTAGGCAACATTAACTCGTTAAAGTACTTCATTAATTATATTGGCGCTAATGTCAACAAATATATCAGTGCAATTCTTGTTCCCAAAGGCACAGTACAGTCTATTTCCTTTAATGGTATTCCAATCAAGGAAATAGACTACCCCCCCCACACACACATGTGTTTCTCTCCGATTATCAAGATGGTGCCATAATAACTGGCGTTATTAATGATAATTTTTCCGCCGAAGTTGAACAAACTAAACTGGCTAATGAACTTCGCAAGGAAGGGTTTGATAATGTTTTCCCTCTCCGCTCGGTGATGCCACTCTATCCTTTTGACAGGCGAAAATTTGCTCGAGTAGAAACAATATCTCATCAAGTGGAAGATTACATGGAATATTTTTTTGTTAACAAGCCTTTGTTTCGTTACTTGGAAATTGAAACGGTGAATCGTTGCAATGGGGAGTGTGGGTTTTGCCCAGTAAATGTTTTCCAAAAGCAGCGCAAATATCACAAGATGAGCAAGGAACTTTTTAAATCTATTATCAATCAACTTGCCATCCTTGATTATAGAAGTAATATCGCTCTATTTTCAAATAACGAACCATTTATTGATGAGCGTTTGGGTGAATTCGTTCAATATGCGCGCCAAAATCTGCCTCATGCAAAGTTGTTTTTGATATCAAACGGGACGCTTATTACCTTAGACAAGTTTAAGTCCATTATACACAATATTGATTGGATTGGTATTGATAATTATCTGACTGAACAAATGCCGACGAACATCAAACAATGTGTTGACTATTGTCTTGAACAAGGCATAAGCCATAAAATAAGTTATTTTCAGATAAGTAAGGATGCCCAAAGGGCTTCGCGGGCAGGAAATAGTCCTAATTCAAAAGTCTTGTACACAACGGAGTTAAAATGCGGACTTCCGTTCATTGATATGGTTATCAGACCGGACGGCAAAGTTAGCCTTTGTTGCAATGATGCTTTGGGGGACAACACGTTGGGAGACCTTACCGAACAAACTTTGACCGAGGTTTGGTATGGTGAAAAATTTCAAAATTATAGAAAATCGTTACAGAGGGGACGCTATTATGTTGATAGTTGCCGCTATTGCAATTTTATGGATGAACATGAATTATGGCAAAATGGTATAATCTTATACAAAGATAGAGATATGAATTTTCCTGAGCGCATCTTTCCTAAAGGCTTTTTTCCTGTTGAAACGAAATGTTTTATTATGGGATGCGGAGATGCGGCATTAAAATTTGCTTCCTATCTTACAAAAGAAGGCGTTAATTGTGAGGGATTTATCGAGAATGAGTATTGTTGTGCTGAAAATGTAGGAATTTATGATGGTTTAACAATTGAAGAAGCCAAGCAAAGATTCGAAACTGATTTGGGAATTTATATTGTCGATCCCGGATACTATGAAGATGATTTTTTGTATCTCGTTGCAAATGGTCTCTCAAATATAAAATTTGTGTTTTTGACCGAACACGATTTTTGATTGAATTATATACTTTTGTTATTTGGCCTCACTCATGGAAGAAAAATTTGTATAAAAAAGGATGTTTGACTATGAAAGCAAAATTTGAAAATCTAATTTCAAAAAAACGTCATGATTTGTCAGAAGTTATACCGTTAGACACACCTTACGCAGTTTACATTGATGTGTCGTCAATATGCAATTTCCGTTGTAAATTTTGTGCACCTCAGACATCTAATAAGTCCAATAGTTACTATAAAAAGGGCTTCATGAGTTTTGAGCTATACAAAAAAATTATCGATAATTTAAAAATGTTTCCCCATAAACTTAAAAAGATAAACTTATGTTGTCATGGAGAACCGCTTTTAAACAATCGTTTACCAGATATGATTGATTATGCTGTTGAGAGCAATGTAGCGAATTACATTGGGTTTGCAACTAATGGAAGCCTTTTGACATCAGAATTAAACGATAGATTATCTAAGTGCAGATTGACAGAAATGAAAATTTCTGTAGAGGCATTGTCTGATGAAGAATATTATAATATGTCTGGTGTAAAATTAAATTTTGATGAATTTCAAAGAAATATACGAGATTTTTATATCAAGAAAAATCCAGCTACGATGTTATCAATAAAAATTGCGCGTAAGGTAGGTTTTTCGGAAGATGAGGAAGAGGTGTTTTTTAACATTTTTGGGGATATGTGCGACAGAATAGATATGGAAAACATAGTTCAAGTGTGGCCGGATTTCCCAGAATTTAATGAACGCTTTGCAATTAATAGGGATGTTGGCATTATGAATCAACCCCAAAAAGATGTCCAGATTTGTCCATTTCCTTTTCATACTTTCGTGGTTTTGTCCAATGGAACAGTAGTGACGTGTTCAGCAGATTGGCAAGGAAATAACGTTATAGGAAAAATATCGCCTGATTCAAGCAATAATACCCTGATAGATATTTGGAACGGAAACTTGTTACACGACTTTTGGGTAGATATGCTGGAAGGAAAAGTCAAAAAATACTGTCGGGATTGCAAATTTAAAGTGGTTACTCTAAATGATAATATAGATAAATATCGTGGAATAATCCTTGACAAACTACGATTGAAACAAAATGAGAAGTTATATAATGATGATTTTTATAAAGCGGTTCATGATACTAATATGAAAAGTGTAGATAAAATCGTTAAGCTCTTGGTTGGCAATTATTTCCCTAATTCTGTTGTTGATGTTGGTTGTGGCTTGGGGATATGGCTTTCATTTTTAAAAAAAAGTGGAGTGAAAGATGTTTTGGGAATCGATGGAGCGCATATAAACTTAAATAAATTGTTGATTGACCGTAAAGAATTTATGGCAGCGGACTTATCTAAGCAAATTCGGTTAGACAAAAAGTATGATCTTGCTATATGTTTGGAAGTTGCAGAACATATTGAACCTCAATATGCCGATAGCTTTATTTCTAACATAACTAAATTAAGTGAAGTTGTATTGTTTAGTGCCGCTATTCCTGGTCAAGGCGGAGATCATCATGTCAATGAACAATGGCCATCTTATTGGCAGGAAAAATTTAATAGTAGAGGATATGTTTCGATAGATTGCATCAGAAGTGAAATATGGGACGATACAAGCATCCAATATACTTATAGACAAAACATTCTTCTTTATATAAAAAATAGCAGGATTGATTTAATTCAAAAATTTAGCAAACAAATCAATGCTAATGCGAAAGATATCGTTCATCCCGTTACATATATGAAATACAAAATGAATTTAGATGTCATGTATGGACTGCATGATTTGGATGTAAAGTGGATAAACCGGTACTTGAAAGATAATGAATTTTATTCAGTTTGCATCTACGGGATAGGTAAGATTGGACAATGCCTATATAAAAAAATAAAAGAAACAGATTGTCGCTTTAAATTTTTTGTTGATCAGTACGGTAACAAAAAAATGTATGGTGAAGATGTAAAATATCCCTACGATGCTTCCATAGCGTGGGGGGTGGACGTTATGGTAATTGCATCCCCATATCATTCAAAGGAAATAGTTCCACAACTTCTGAGTCAAAAAAATTTTGCTAATGTGAAAAAATTGATTTCTGTCCAAGACTTTATTTCAGCAGTAATCAATCATAATAAGGATGAGGTCTTCATTTAACGAGTAGGTGAATATAAATGGCTTTAAAGGAAAGATTAACCATTGATAATGAAGATAATAATATAAAAGAATTTGTTGATGGTTGTGCAAATGTATATTTGTATGGCGCCGGCAGTATAGCAATGCAAGTTGTTTCTTATCTTAATACTTTGCATTTGGACTATGATGGATTTATTGTGACGGATTCAGGGGGGGAAGGTCAATATTTATTTGGTAAAAAAATCTATTCGATAAATGATATTTCACTCAAAGAGAATGACGGAATCATTATAGCAGTTGGAGGTCATTTCTTTGAAGAGATAAAAGAAATAGTTGAATCAAGATATCCGAATTCAAAAATTTTTTGGGTGAATAAATTTTTGAATATTAGATGGAACAAGGAATGCATAACAAATTCAAATGTACCACAAACCGGGTTTTTTAGCCAATTTCATTATCTAGATGAAATTGGGAAGCGTTTTTCGACTGATAAATGTAGTAAGTTTCATGATTATTTAAGAAAATATGAGCTGTTTCTTCAGTATTATAAGGATAAAAGTTTCAATTTATTAGAGTTAGGCGTGTATCGTGGTGAAAGTTTAGCTACATGGAACGGAGCCACAGGTGGTTATTTTACAAAAGCGCATATTGTTGGAGTTGATATAGATGAAAGATGTCGCAAGTTCGAATCTAATGCCGAAATTATCATAACAGATTTGGGTATAGAAGAAAATGTTCTTCGGCTAAGAGATATCAAGCCTTCAATTATTATAGACGACGCTTCTCATTTTTGGAGTCATCAGATAATGGCACTGTTTTTACTTTGGGATTGCTTGCCAAGTGGCGGAATATATATTGTTGAGGATATAGAGACATCTTTTCCTAATGCTGGGTTTACCGGGTGCGATGATGCTATTATTAGCGCGTATGATGTTTGCAGTCAAATTGCTGAAGTTGCCACTAGTGGCGCTAAATTACGACAAAATAGCGTTTTTGAAGACGAAATAAATAAGATTGGATTAGATGTAGATATGGCAGTATTTATTAAGGGGAGTTGCGTACTGATAAAGAAGTGAAAATATGATGTTGAGATGCAAAATTTTGTAGACGATATTGGATTTGACGATATAAGGAAAAGCTGGAAAAGCTTATACATTTCCCTTTGGGATTGTCTATATTTGCTCGGAGTAAGAAAAAAGTGGAGATCGTGTAAAAAGGTACTTGCGGCCTATGACCTTATGCAGACTGGGAATGAATGATGCCAGATAGATGGGAATTGATAATGAAGATGAAGGAAATTACATGCAGGGAAATACGTTTTTCGCAAGAAGAGCCCGTAGAGCATATTGCAGAGGAAAATCAACATGATAGCAGATTGAATATTAAAATCATGCTGGAAATTTCAGAGAATGATTTTGCAACTGAACGAGAACGAAAGAAAAATTTTGAGACAAGAGCAGGGGCTTTTTTTGGATTTATAGGAACAGCTTTAGTGTTTATTTTGAATTTGAAACATGACACTTTGAGGGCTTGCGTGCTGAACATACAAAATAGTGAAAAGTTTATTCTCTGTCTGTCATCATTGACACTTGTTATCCTATTCGCCGCATCGGTATGTTGTATCGTAAAGGCATGTAAAAATCTGATTGATGTTTTAGGCAAGATGAACGAATACCGACAGGTTGACATAAGCTATTTATATGGCCTGTTAAAGAAAAATGTCGGGCAAGAAGAATTCATTGCAAATTTGATTATGTACTACAAGAATGCGGTGCAGTTCAATCGTAATCTCAATGATAAAAAGGCTGATTTATTAAGCCGCTCGACAAAAGACTTACTGTATAGCATATATTGTCTTGTCGCATATTTAATCATATACCTTTTGTCCGGAATATAAGGAAGGGGACGATATGTATGGACATGAAGGGTTTTAACAGAAGGATGGATAGTAAATTTTCCAGTGATTCAACTGATCATGATCGCGCGATTAATGTTTTGTCTGGGTTAGATCGTGAGGCGGGAATTGATTCTACGATGGATAATGATACCTATGCGATGGTGAGAGAACATCAAGAGTTTAGTAGTGATGAAAGGGGACTACGAAAGATCATTGGAAGCAAATCAAAGCGGAAATAACAGCGAGATTTCATGCGCCGGCAATCCATCATATTACTGATGAGAACTGTCGCCTAAGAGCATGAGTAGAAGCGGAGAAATCTATAATGTGGCAAACGGAGCATATCGCCCCCTTCGTGATTTTACGGAAGAATTGCGACAGAAATTTTTCCCAAAGGGACGCATTATCTATGGGGAGCCATTGGAAAGAGCAACCTCCCTTCAAGTATCTGTGGATAAGATTAAATGTGATACCGGCTGGAAAGCAAGCGTTGACTTTTTAGATGGTGTACGACTTATGATTTCCTAAGAGCGTAATTGAATTCAGGAAGGAGGATTCATCGAATTTTTTATTCGATGCCGAATCGGTATGAAATCTATTAAAGTTTACTTCAGCGACATGGAGTACGGATTTGACGTTGCGGATAACTATTTTCTGCGTGTGTTGCGACAGCATTACGATGTTGTTGTAACGAAGGATTGTCCCGATTTCTTGTTTTATGGTCCCTATGGTGTGGATTATTTACAGTATGCTGACTGCGTTAAAATTTTGATCTCCGCTGAAGCGGTATCTCCGGATTTTAATGAATGCGATTACGCCGTGAATGTTGATCCCATCGTGTACGGCAGACGCTATTTCAGATTTACTCCTCAAGATACGAGCGGACTTTCCATGGACGCTTTTGAAACGAATGACATGGCTGAGGATGATTCTTACTATTTGACACGTAATTTTTGCAATTTTATATATAGTCAAGATTCTATGGGAGAAGGCTCCTTGCTTAGGAAAAAATTCTGCAGATTGCTGATGAGGTACAAACATATCGATTGCCCGGGACGAATCTTGAACAATATGCAAAATGCCATATCGCCTCGTTATGGAGAAGATTGGTGTTCGGGGAAAATAGAGTTTCTCAAAAAGTATAAATTCACTATCGCATTTGAAAATTTCGAGAAATGTGGATATGTAACGGAAAAAATGGCGCACCCCTTATTTGCACATTCTGTCCCGATTTATTGGGGCGACCCGGAAGTAACAAAATCCTTCAACAAAGAAGCATTTATCAATGTCAGGGACTTTTCTTGTTTGCAAGACGTCGTTGATTATGTAATCTATCTGGACACACACGATGACGAATATATGAAGATGCTCCGCAGTTATCCGCTCGTGAAAGAAGCGTTTATGCGCTCTCGGACAAATTCCTTGGAGGATTTTATCTGTTCCATTGTGGCGCATGGAAAAATGCCGTTTGGAAAGAGGATTTATGGGCATGCGGTCAAGGATAAGCTTTTATCAGAGAATACAAGAGAACTGGCAAAGTTCTATTTGCAAAACCACGAACCGGATAAAGCCAAAAAACATGCGCACACATGCCTTGCGCTTAACACAACCGATCGCCCGCATATTTACCCTATTCTGGAGGAAATATACAAGAATGACAGGGAAGGTTTTCATGCGCTGTTGGAGAAAAGAAGAAAGCTCTTCATGGACAGCTCCGTCGTACGTCCCGAAGATTTGGTGGAACTTTGTGAGATTGCCAAATGCTTTGTGCACTTGCAGGAAGATTCCATTGCAGCGGATATAAAGAAATATGCGCTGGAGCAAAATCCTGAATGTCATGCGGCTGATGCCGTGTTGTTTCACGGTCAGTGCGAGTGGCTTTTCAAGAACGGAAATTACGGCGTATGGGGCGCGGGAACAGCCGGGTGTGCCATCATCAGGGAAATTCAGGCGTTTGGAGGCAAGGTGTCAGTCGTGGTAGATAGTGAAGCATCAAAGCAAGGTACAGAGATTCATGGCGTACGAATTGCTTCTCCGGAAGTTATTTTGAAGTATGCCAAGAAGTTAAACTATTTGATTATTTGTCATTATACACGCTCTGCAGAGATAATTGAGCAGGCAAAAATGATGGGGTTTCCTGAGGATATGATGATAGCGCCGTTTGCAAGATGAATTATGTAAACCTTAATTTGTTAATATTTCGCGAGAAGTTTGTTGCAAACACTCAATTTGTATCAAATTTATTCAAGTAATGATTTTTCAAGTGTAAAATTGAAAGGAATGTAGAGTATGAATGATACTGAATGGCAATATTTATGTAATTTGACAAATGCTTATAACATTTCTGAGAATAAAGGGACAGCCGGAACACGACGCATATATTCTCTCAATTTACATCATCCGATTATACCCCCCCAGGAATATGTGTCGCAAGAATATCAAGATTATGTGATTGACAACATTATTTTTCATCAAAAGCAGGGCGGTTTCTTTTTAGATATAGGAGCAAATGATCCATGTTTCATCAATAATACTTTTTTCTTTGAAAAATACAGAAACTGGAACGGATTGGCATTTGAACCGCTACATTCAAAAAATTTGAAATGGACTTCCAGAAAAACAAAGTGTATGCAGGTCGCGCTAAGCAATTATAACGGAACTGCGGATTTTACAGAATTTGATGAGGATTATATGTCCGGAATTGCGGATAAAGTTGAGTTCGACGGCGCGGTCAAAGCCCGTTATCCGGTAGAAGTAAGAAGGCTTGATCAGATTCTTCAAGAAAATGACATACATCATGTTGATTATGTTTCGCTTGATGTTGAAGGGGCTGAATTGGAAGTGCTGCAGGGAATTGATTTTTCTTCCTGCGAAATTACGTCATTTACAATTGAATTGACCGAAAAACAAGAAACGTTTGAGGTTCGTAAATTCATGATTGAGCAAGGCTATGAATTCGTAGGTCGTCTTTATTTTGACGATTTGTGGGTAAAAAAAGGCTTTATTACAAGAAATTAGGCGCCAAGATGAATTGCGTCACCAGTGAATTACAAGGAAGGGATTGATATTATGGGATACGTATTATTTGGTGCAGGATATTATGGCAAGTTGATGCTTAAAATTCTGGATAAGAAAGATATTGTCTGTTTTTGTGACAACCGTGTAAAAGAAGAGAATAAAATGAAGATAGATGGTATACCGGTTATTCCTTACAAGGTTTTGAAAAATAACTATTTGGGGCACAATGTTGTCATTACGACGCGAGAGCCACAAAATATAATGGAAATATCAAAACAGCTAAACAAGGATAACATTCCTTTCACGTTTATAGATGAAATCGCACACATGAAATTACAAGATGATATTGAGACTTATAGAAGGTTAAACAATCGCCCTTCATTTCAATATGATGAAAGCAGAGCGCTATTTTTTCCGTTAGATAAATATCAGCCTGCGGGATCAGTTGGCGGATATTTTTGGCAGGATATTTGGGGCGCTCAACATGTATTCGAGAAAAAGCCTGCAATCCATTATGATATCGGTTCACGTATTGACGGCTTTATCGCACACTTGTTATCTTTTGGTCAGAGTGTGCGGCTTTTGGATATCCGTCCGCTGGATGTTTTTGTACCCGGTATGGAATTCATTCAATGTGACGCGACAAATATGGAAGCAGTTGATGATGAAAGTATCGAAAGTCTGTCTGCTCTTTGCTCGCTCGAGCATTTTGGATTGGGGCGTTTCGGAGACCCAATAGATCCGGAGGCATGTTTTAAGTGTTTTTCGGCAATACCCAGAAAAATGAAAAAGGGCGGAAACGTGTATATATCCGTACCTATTGGAAAAGAACATGTTGAATTTCACGCACATCGTGTTTTTTATGCGTCAACTATTATAAATAATTTTAAAGGGATGGATCTTGTGGAGTATTCTGCAATTCATGAAGATGGGGTAGAGAAATTTATCGACAACATACATAAATATGATGAATATGGTGAAAGTATGGGAGTAATGGGACTATTTCATTTTTTCAAGAAATAGAGAATTCGGTAGCCCTTAATGAATTTTCTACTGTATAAACTCACGACCTAAGTATAATAATTTTGAAATCTTAGCGGAAGAGCCGTTTCACAACCTAATCGGTGCTTTTCGCAGAAAGGCGGTTTGTAGTCATGAAAAAGATTATATGCTATCATGAGCCGGCAAAGTTGTGGAGCAAAGAAAATTATCACTGTTATGAAAGTCATCGTAATGCAGCGGAACAACTAAAAGGTTATTTTGAAAGATACGGGTATCCCGTATTTGTGTGTGACGCAGGAAATTGGAAAGACAAAAAAACGGCGTTGGAGCTATTAGATCGTGGTGATGTTTATTTTTCGTTGGGTACGAATGCCGCAGGCTTAGATTTATACACGGATGACGGTGAAGGGATATATGAAAAGTATGATGTGCCCCACATTGTTATCATGGCAGATCATCCATATCTGGACAGCGGAAATTTCTTTATGAACCGTTTTAGAAACGTAAGGTGCAATAATTTGTTTGTTCAGATACCAAATGGAATGAATGATATGAAATGTCTCGCATTTGAAGAATTGAAAAGCAAGATAAAAGTTGGCTTTCTGGCAAGGTGGGGATTGAGTATCGAGGAATTCGATGATGAACATACTCGGGATATTGAAGTGCTGCATACGGGACGACTATATGAAAATGCTTCACCGATAAGAGTTTGGAATCATATGGAATTGTCGGAGTCTATCAAAACTATTATGAACGATGTCGCAGATTACCTAGAATGTAAAGCGGTATCGGTCTATGATGGTTTCGAGCACATTTTGTCCGCTTACTACATGAAGGATTATATAAGAGGATTATATCCATATTTCCGATATATGCTTTTATACATCATGAAGTGGCGGCGGATAAAATTAGTTGATACATTAGTGAAATCTGGTGTACATCTAACGATGTGTGATAATTCGTGGAAATCGTATAAAGACGCTAAAAAGATGACAATTCTTGGGACACAGTACAAAGAGACACTTGCCCTGTATAAGAGAGCAAAGATATTGGTGGCTGATGTTGCGGGGTTTAACGACTATACTCATGCAAGAATTTTGGATGCTGCAAGGTATGGAACAGCCGTAATCAGTGAATACAGTTCGTGGATGGATAAATATTTTTTCACTCCGGGAGCCATGAAAGGATTTCACTGGGACGAAGTGAACGAACTGCCTTCAACTATAGAGCATCTACTGACAAATGACGATGCTCGGATTGCTATGACAAAAAAGACATATAACATTATTAAAGAAAATTTTACGGTAGAACAGTTCGTAAAAAATATGGTGACGAGGGTCGATTTGTATTTGCTCAGTCAAAAATAGTCAGGAGAAGGAAATAAGATGAAAATGGGTATTTCAGTCATCATAAGCGAACTTCCGGGTACAGAGCTTGACATTCTGGACTCATCGATTCGCTCTGTGGCGCATCAGTCAGTTCCGGTTGACGAAATTATCGTGCTGGGACATTCCTGTAGTGCAGACATTGATAAAAGAGTCTACGAACTACAAAGAGAAGGTATAAATATTCGATATGATACCGGCTTCGTTGGAAACAGCGTAAGTAAAAAAGTATACGGAGCAAACTTGGCGAGAAACGAGTGGATAGCCTTCCTTAACGCGGATGATGTATGGCTCTGTGATAAAATCGAGCATCAGATGAAGGCAGTGCAATCAAGAAAATATAGGCGCGATATATGCGTTGTGACAAGTTATTATACGGGATATATACGCGCTGATGTCCCCGGAGCGGTGGATACCGAGATGGAAGCTTCATGTCATTGGGAACAGAAATCAGTGGATGAACTGGTCGCAAGCTACGAGCCCCATGTGTTTTCCGGCATACTGTTGTCAAAAAATTTTTTTCTAAACTTAGTAGAAGATTACAATATACAAAGTGATTGGCAGCTGTACCGATCAATTGTGGAACATGGAAGGATTACTTGCTTGGATTATGCGTACTATATCCATAAGATGATTGAATTGTTGGAGTATAAAAAATACAAAATACAAGAATTTTGCGATACTTCGACGCAGATGAAAGAACTTATCGTTGCAAAATATGGTCTTGCTTTTTGGAATGAACGCATAAAAAAAGCAATCAAAGAAATAGGTTGCAATGAATATATGGACGGATTTTTACGATTGTTCGCAATGTTCGATTTCGGAGATGTAGAGAAAGGATCTGCAAAGGAAACATCTGATATTGATGAATATGTATGTAGAAAGGAAATTGAGCGTTTGATCCTATTCTGCGACACACATAGGAGGATAGGATGTTATGGCGCAGGCGACTTTGGAAGAAAAATTCTGAAACGACTGGGGAAGGATGGCAGGAAGAATGTAACCTGTGTTATCGTTTCGGATTCGCACAAAAGTAAGGACGAATTACTTGGAATTAGAATTTTTGAACGTTCTGATGTAGACTTGGATACGTTGGACGGGATTATTCTAGCCATGAGTCTGACTTTGTTCCCGACAATGATGACAGATCTACGCAGAGAGTATAATGGAGAGATTTATACGATAACAGACTCTGTAGCTTATTCTTTAGACTAATCAACGTCATTCGGTGTATGGAACAGGTAAGGCGCATCTGGGATTACAAACATATTTTTTTCGTTTGATATTTTCGTGGATGCAAGCGGTAGATGATTTCAATTTATAAGGAATTTTCTCATATGTTTTTATGTTGAGTCAGAAAAGAGAGGTAAATTTATTTATACTGCCTCTGACGTTTTTCAAAAAAGTCAACTATTTGATGCGTCGTTACGACGAGTTTTGGCTAAAAATACATATCAATCACCCAAAAGTGTAGAAGATGTTATGTCTATGATTGGAATTCGTAGGATATGGACAAGGGTCGGTAGGGTAAACAATTTAAATTCCGATACAGCCAGAAACAAGCTTGCGGTAATTGTGAATAGAAGAAACAAGATTGCTCATGAAGCTGATTATAATCCTGTTTTGGGATGTTTTACGGCTTTAAGTAAAGAAGATGTAATGGATGTGCGAAACTATCTTTGTTCCATAGTGGATGTAATAGAGGAAAATTTGGAACGACAACAATGATTTATGACAAATTGTGTAAACCAAACAAAATTTTCACAGATAAAATTTTTCTCATTACCGACGAACAAGTTCGTTTGGCAACGCAATATAAAAAATTAAATTATTGGATATTGGTTCAATGTTAACAAACGAATGTCGATTATCTGTAAACAGCGGCCAGTTTTTCTTTTACCGCTTCTTCGATGAAACTGTTCAAACTTCGCTCGTGGGTTATGGCGTATATAGCCGCTTGACGATGGATGTCACGATCCTTGAAGCGTACGTTCAGGCAACCCTTGTAGGCAATTTCCGGCGCAATGTTTTCAGATTCGCATAGCGCCAAATAATCGTCGACGGCATCGTGGAAATCGGCGACGAGTTCTGCGGCGGTGGCGCCTTCGTAAGATATAAGCGAACGAATCCCTTGCACTTTTCCGTAGAAAAGACCGTCCTGTTCGGAAAATTCAACAGTGCCGATATAACCTTTATATTTCATAATGTTATTCATAAGAGTCCCTCCTGTTCTAATTGCGAGAGCAACAAATCAACTTGGTACGCCAAAAGTTCTTTTCGCGGGTGGGGCTTGTGAAGCAATATCTTGGTGTGGCGCTCGCCATTTAAAAAGGCAATGCGCGAACCGCTGGTTTTTCCTTTATTGAATTTTTTATATCCTAGATATCCTAGTAGCGATTCAGTATCTTCAAATGTGAAATCTTTTGGCCTTGACTTCAGTTTCTTTATAAGTTTATCCTTTTTCCCCATACACATCACCTTACCTTTGAGCATAAGTTTATCATAAATGTTTATGTTTAGCAACTACAAATAGTTGCATTGGTTATGTGGATAAGAAATGCAGTTTTTTCTTCCGGCGAAGAAAAAGGTATTTTAATGCACATTTTTTCACCGTCACTAAAAATATGTTATTAGAAATAATGTTTATTGAAAAATGATTATCCGAACGCGAGGGGATTAATATGACGTTAAAAGAACGATTGATTGTTTCTCAAGGCGAAGAGAAATCGTTAAAAAATTTTGTTCATGAATGCACAAATGTATATTTGTACGGTGCCGGAAATGTAGCAATGCAAGTTGCTTCTTATCTGAAGAGGCTGAACTTGAATTGGGATGGATTTATTGTCACAGATAATAAGGAAGAAGACAAATATTTATTGGGCAAGCGTATCTGGACGGTAGGCGATGTCGCACTCGAAAATAATGACGGAATCATCATAGCCGTTGGACGGAAGCTTCTTGACGAAATAAAGAAATCAATTAAGTCGCATTATCCTAATGCAAAAATCCTCTATTTGGAAAAATTTTCCAATCTAAGGCAGGGAAAAGAATACGCATCAGATTATGAGGCGATGCCAACAGGTTTTTTCGGACAATTTAATGACCTGAACGACATAGGCAAGAAGTTTTCAACAGATAAGTGCAGCAAATTCCATGATTATCTAAGAAGATATGAATTATTTCTTCAATACTACAAGGATAAGAATTTTAATCTGTTGGAGTTGGGCGTATTTCGCGGCGAAAGTTTAGCTACTTGGAACGGATCTGTGGGAGGCTATTTTAAAAAAGCGCATATCATCGGAGTCGATGTGGATGAAAATTGTCGGCAGTACAGTTCCGTTGCTGAAGTTATATTGACAGATTTAAGTGCAGAAGAAAACATTCTTTCATTAAAAGAAACTAAACCTTCAATTATTATAGACGATGCCTCGCATTTTTGGAGCCATCAGATTATGGCATTGTTTTTGCTTTGGGATTGTTTGCCAAGTGGTGGAATATATATAGTAGAAGACATAGAAACATCGTTCCCCAATGCCGGATTTTACGGGTACGATGATGCTGTGATTAGCGCCTATGATGTTTGCAGTCAAATTGCTGAGGTCGCTACCAGTGGGTCTAAACTGCGACAGCATAGTGATTTTGCAGACGAAATAAATAAAATAGGATTTGAGGTAGATATGGCGGTATTCATCAAGGGCAGCTGCTTACTGATAAAAAAATAGACGAATCGAATGAGGTGCAATATGCTTAGTGTCATTGTTCCGGTATACAATGTAGAAAAATATTTGCAACGATGTGTAGATTCTATACTGAATCAAACCTATTCTGACTTAGAAATCATCCTTGTGGATGATGGTTCGACAGATCGTTCCGGCGAAATTTGTGATATATACGAGAAGCAAGATATGAGGGTAACGGTAATTCATAAGAAAAACGAAGGTCCTAACATTGCTCGCTTTACAGCATTAAAAATGGCTTCTGGGGAATACATAACATTTGTTGATAGCGACGATTACATTGATGAAAAAATGTATGAGGATATGATGGCTTTGTTTTCGGTCTGTAATGGTGATGTTGATATCGTTGTCGGCGGGTATGTTTTAGAGAATACGAATGGCAATATAGAGCATCCGTTTGTTCATACAGATGAGCGTAAATTTAATTCTAATGAAGCTCTGTATAGAATGTTTGAAAATAAATTTTTTAATTGGAGTATGTCTGACAAGATTTATCGGCGAGTGTTATTTAATCAACATGATTATTTAGGTAAAGGACCGGTTTCCTACGGAGATGATACCTATACGAATTATATGATTTTCGCAATATCCAAACAAATTGCTTTTGTTCCGTTATATGCTTATCATTATTGCATACGAGAGGACAGTTTGATGCATCAAGGTATCAATAAGAATTATTTTGGATATTTAGATGTGTACATGAACATTATTCAAGCTGAAAGAAATAAGAAAGAATCATTATCATGCTTGCCGTTTATCGTGCGATTAATGCTTTCTTATTATTGGAGATGTTTTTCGTATATGCAGAAAAACTGCAACTTATATAAACATGAAATAGAGTTTTATAGGAAATCAATGATTGAGTATTTATCAATTATCGAATTGTCTGCCGCGGGTATTGAACAATATCAAGTGGATAAACTGTTACTTTCTTGTAGTGAATGGATCGAATTGAAAAGGCGTAGAAATCAGATTATCAAAGATTTTAAGAAAACCATAAATAGAATTTACATATACGGGGCGGGAGAACTTGCGGGAGAACTCGCAGATGAATTGGAACAAGCTGGAATTTTGTTTCATGGTTTTTGTGTCACCAAGGAACAACGAACTCAATACAAAGGAAAAGAAGTATTTTGCATTAATCATACATCATTGGAAAAAGAAAACGTTGGATTCTTGCTTGCAATGCGAAAGAAATATGAAGAAGATGTTGCCGCTATGCTGAAAGATATGGGATATTCACATATCTTGCCGGTCGGAAAATACAGCGCATTGTATTTTGTTTAAAAGACGGTCATCGGATAAACCCGCTTGTGTCATATGTGATTTGTTATGAGGTAATATCATGAGTTGTCTTATTCTCGTTCCTATTTATCAATCGCACTTGTCGGAAGATGAAAAATTGACGCTAGATAGAGTGTGTCATATTATGGACAAGCATCCTGTTTCATTCTTAGCGCCGGAACATATGCGCGGTTTTTTGACAGGCAAAGGTTATGACGCTGTATACGTTCCCGATGGATGTATGAACAGCCGATTGTCGTACAACAGACTTTTTTTGGATGCGGATTTTTATTTGAAATTCGAAGATTATGAATATATCCTCGTATGTCAACTGGATGTATTTGTGTTTCACGATAAATTGGATGAATTTTGCGGTTTGGGCTACGATTACATAGGAGCGCCTTCTGTTTTGCGTCGTAACGACTGCGGGATGTATGAACTTTACGGCGGTAACGGCGGTTTTTCACTCCGTAAGGTGAAAGGCATCAGAAAATTGTTGATGAATCACGCTGAAGAAGTAGCTTCATGGACAGGACTTGAAGACGAGTATTTCTCATATTGTGGAGAACAATATGAGAATGAATTTTGCGTTGCTCCTTTCCATATTGCAAAGACTTTTGCTTTTGACAGGTTTGCGCGTTATATGTATCGTGCAAATAACTTTGAGTTGCCTATGGCAAAGCATGCATGGTTGATTTACGATGTTGCGTTCACACAGACGTTGCTAGATGATGCGGGCATATCTTTGAAAATTATGAGAGATATGTCTCAAAGTTTGGAACAAGCATTACTTGAATTGCACCAATTCTTGGCTACAAAAGATATTATATATATATATGGAGCCGGTATGTGGGGAACAGATTTGGGTTATTATCTTGAAACTTTAGATATTGGTATAGACGGCTACATTATATCGGATGGTCAAAAGAAAAAAGATTTATGTTGCAATAGATATACGGTGTCATATTTGTCGCAAATTGCCAATTTCTCCGATAGAACGGGAGTTATCGTGGCTATAAGCAGACGATTTATTGATGAGCAAGAGTACAGTGGCATTGTGAATACGTTGCAAAATCATGGAGCCGCTAGCATACTGTTTATGGACGCTGTTTTATACAATGCAATCGGTGAAAAGCTACTTGAGCAAAGATGGGGTGACAATAAATGAACGCAATAATAATGGCAGCGGGAGTAGGAAGCCGTATATCCAGGCATGTGGACAAACCTAAGTGTCTGCTTGAAGTCGAAGGAAAATCAATTCTGCGGCGAACTGCGGAGATGTTGATTAGGAATGAATTTCAACCCATTGTGGTAACAGGATATCAGCATCAGCAGCTAAAAGAAAATTTGGCGGGTCTAGATATACCCCTTTTACAAAATCCTTTTTTTCGCGTAACAAACAGTTTGGGATCCCTTTGGTTTGCAAAAGATTATATTCATCAAGATGAAACCTTGTTCTTAATGAACGCAGACGTTTTTTGGGAACAGGATATTATGGACATTCTGTTAAACGAGGAAAAAGACGCTGTGCTATTGGCGGATTCTTCTCTTTCACGCCTTCAGAACGGGGATTATTTCTTTGGCTGCGATGGGGAAAAGATTGTTAAATACGGGAAAGAATTGGCGAGAAGCATACGCACTCACGAGTATGTTGGAATAGGAAAAGTAGAGCCGTCCTTTTTACCGTATTTTATGAAAAAAATGAACCAACTAATCGAAGAAGAACATTACGATTATTGGTGGGAAAACATTTTATATAGCTGTAGCGAGGAGCGGGACGTATATATCCGCGATATTGCGGGGCATTTCTGGGCTGAGGTAGACTATATCGAGGATTATGAGCGCATTATGGAATATCTCTGGAAAAGAAAGAAGTAATTTTTAACAGGACATAATTTTCATAATGGGAAGTTCTTAAAAAGGCGTGACAAATGTGAATATTGCATTGATATTTGCCGGTGGAACAGGGCGGCGCATGAATACCAGATCCAAACCAAAACAATTTTTGGAATTGCATGGTAAGCCGATTATTATTTACACGTTAGAGCACTTCCAAAATCATCCGTTGGTAGGCGGTATCGTTGTGGTTTGTGTAGAGGGCTGGATAGAAACTCTGCGAAAGTTATTGAAGGACTATGGAATTTCCAAAGTAAGGTCGGTTGTCCCGGGTGGCGCTACAGGTCATGATTCTATTTATCTGGGACTGAATGATATGAAAGCCTTTGCTTGCCCCGATGATATAGTGCTTATCCATGACGGCGTTCGCCCGTTGATTACATCAGAATTGATAACACAGAATATTCAAACCGCCAAAATGTTGGGAAATGCCATAACTGTAGAAGGAGTGCGGGAAAGCGTTGTTAGGAGTTCTAACGGCGCTAAAATTGACGATGTACCGCCAAGAGATGATATGTATATAGCAAAGGCGCCGCAAACTTTCTTTTTTCGAGATATTTTTTCAGCATATCAAAGAGGGCAAGAGGATGGATTCAAATCCATCGATTCGGCTCATCTGTGTCATAAATACGGCATACCGTTGCATATGGTCAAAAGTACTCAAAATAACATGAAAATCACAGATCCTGCCGATTATTACATTTTGCGAGCGTTATATGATGCCATGGAAAATGAGCAGATTTGGGGATTATGACGGATAAGGTGCAGAGAAACAATGAAAAAAAATATTTTGGTAACAGGAGCAACGGGATATATTGGCCGTATGCTTATCAAGCATTTATATCATGCGTACGGGAATGACGTATTTGTTACCGCCTTGGTAAGGAATCGACAAAAAGCGGCAATGATTTTGCCTACAAGTTCGCGCATTATATGTGTAGACATAACGGACACTAACAGTATGATGAATATTGATGAACATTTTGACCATATCATTCATTGCGCAGCGATTACATCTTCTTCCTACATGATTTCGCACCCTGTTGAAACAACGGATGGTATTGTTCTTGGAACCAAGAATGTTTTGAATTTAGCGTTGCGTTCTAAAATATCAAGTATGGTTTATTTATCGTCTATGGAGGTATATGGAGCGATAAATTCTTCCCCTCAACAACGAATAACGGAAGACAAATTGGGTTATGTTGATTTGCAAAATGCTCGCAGTTGTTATCCGATGGGAAAACGGATGGCGGAGAATTATTGCTTTTCTTATTATCACCAATATAATTTGCCGATAAAAATCGCTCGTTTGGCGCAAACATTTGGTCGTGGAGTTGATAGGAGTGACAAAAGAGTATTTGCGCAATTTGCGAAAGCTGTTATTAAAGGAGAAGATATTATTCTTCATACAAAAGGGAGGTCTATGGGAAATTACTGCGCGATAGACGACGCTTTGACTGGAATACGAATATTGCTCCGTGACGGCGTGAATGGCGAAGCGTACAATATAGTCAATGAAGATTCAACTATGACTATAGCTGAAATGGCTGAAATGGTTGCAAGAGAAGTTGCTGCGGGGAAAATATCCATTCGATACGATATTCCGGAAACAAATGAGTATGGATATGCGGCGGATACAAAGTTGTGTCTTTCGTCCGAAAAGATAATGAATTTAGGGTGGAAGCCAACGAAGAATTTATCGGATATGTATCGCGATTTGATTGATGATTGGAAAAAGTAGTGGTAATTATGGGGAAAACATTTTTATTGGATCACGAGCATCTATCAAAACTTCAAGGGGAACTTCTTGAACTTTTGATTGAGTTTGACAGGGTGTGCAAGAAAAACAACATACGTTATTTTCTATCCTGCGGTACTCTCTTGGGCGCAATTCGACACAAAGGTTTCATACCATGGGATAATGATGCGGATGTAGAACTTTTTCGAGAGGATTATGAAAAATTTCGCTCTGTGTGCGAGCAAGAATTGAAAGATGAATTTTTCTTTTTGGACCATAATGTGGATAAGCATTATTTTTGGCCTTTTGGAAAATTGATGAAAAAAAATACAAGTTATGAGAGGCCGAATCAAGGGATATTAAAACAAAAAAACGGAATATGTATAGATGTTTTTGTGCTGGACAAAATGCCTGAAGATACATTTGGACAACGTAAAATGGAATATATAACGACGCTGTGCCGAAAAATACTTTGGGCACCGGTTGGCGTAAAAGCCTTGCCGTTTTCTTTGGAATGGATGGCATTTTATCTGTTGTCGCATATTCCAAGGGAATGGGCGTATAAAGTCCATCAAAACACAGCGCGTCAGTATGAGGGTATAGATAACAAATACAGAGGTTTTTTCTGTACCGCTTATAGATCCCCAAGAGGATACGCATTAAAAGAAGAGTGGTATGAAAAATCTTTAGACTGCGAATTTGAAGGACATATATTTTCGATACCAAACGGCTACGATAACATAATGTATCTAAAATATGACAATTACATGACGCTTCCCCCCGTAGAAGAGCGAATAGGGTCTTCCCCCGCCGAATATATTAAATTTTCGGACGGAGAAGAATGGTATGCGTCAAAGTGAGACAGTCAGAAGTTGCATTGATATGGCGTGGGAAAATATGCGAGGTGCACATCAATGAAAATTTTGGTTTGGGGAGCAGGAGCCAATGGAAATATATATCGTCAATACATAGAGCGATGTACAGAAGATGAATTCATGGGGTTTATCGATAATAATTTTCATCTGGGGGGGGTGATGTAAAACGCCCTTCGGAAATAAAGAATTTAGAATTTGATTTACTGGTGGTTTCCAACGAGTATCCAAAAGATAGGCAAGAAATAAAAGAACAACTTGACACACTGTCGGTTGATCAAAACAAGGTAATCTTCCTAGTAGAAGAGTCACAGCTTAAAAACACGGTGTTTTCTACAATAAACTGCTATGACGAGAAAACCGACCGAAGAGTTATATGGTTGGCTTCTTTTGCACAATATGCCAAGTCGGCAGCGATGCTCGGTAATGTCGCCGAGTGTGGCGTAAATTGCGGCGAGTTTGCATATTATATCAACAAATACTTTGCAGATAAGAAGTTATACTTGTTTGATACTTTTGATGGCTTTGCAAGTAAAGATTTAGAAGCGGAGCGCAGTTTGGGGGAACGAGCGTTTTTGGAAAGCCGGTTCAACACGGGTGATTCTTTCAAAGTGGCAAGTTTGGATATTGTCAAAAAACGCATGCCGCATCTGCAAAAGTGTGAATTCCATGTAGGGTATTTCCCTGCCAGTGCGGAAGGTATTGATGATAACTTCTGTTTTGTCAACCTTGATACAGATCTCTACCAGCCCATACTTGCGGGTTTGGAATTTTTCTTTCCGAAGATGGTAAGTGGGGGCGTCATATTGGTACACGATTATTTTAATTCCAGCTTGCCGGGGGTACAAAAGGCTATTGTGGATTTTGAAAATAAATCCGGTACAAGGCTCCACAAATTCCCCATAGCGGATTATTGCAGTTTAGCGATTGTGAAATAGAAATACGAATAACGTAATGTTATACGATTTAACTTTTTAGTGGACAGCCAATCACGATTTTTGTGGCGGGAGGTCATATCATGCGATTGTTTACCATCGGTCCGGTGGAGATGTTTGACGAAATTAAAGATGTACGCAAAAGAGGTGACGCAGTACCCTATTTCAGAACGCCGGAGTTTTCGGATATGATGCTTGAGACTGACCGATTGCTCAGAAAGTTTGCCAAAACGGGGGACTCTTCTCGTACAATATATCTGACGGCTTCCGGCACCGCAGCTATGGAGGCTGCGGTGTTAAACTGCTTTACGCAGGAAGACAGGCTTTTGGTTATCGACGGCGGTACATTTGGACACCGTTTTGTTGAAATCTGTAAAATTCACGGAATACCCCATGACGTCATTACTCTGGATTTCGGAGAAACGCTGGCTAAGAAGCATTTTGAAGCTGCGTCACATAAGGCGTATACGGCTTTATTGGTGAATGTGGACGAAACGTCCACGGGGCAACTCTACGATATGGCTTTAATCTCAGATTTTTGCAAAAATAAGGGTATGTATTTGGTGGCCGATGCAATCAGTTCGTTTCTTTGCGACGAGTTTGACATGGACGGATACGGAGTCGATGTAATGATTGCAAGTTCCCAAAAAGGTCCGTGCGTATCTCCTGGGATGTCTGTGGCGCTTTTGAGTGAGCGGATTTTAAAGGAGCGTGTTATGAAAAGCGCGTTTAGTTCTTTGTATTTTGATTTCAAGTCTTATTTGGAAAATTTCAAGCGCGGGCAGACACCTTTTACCCCGGCTGTGGGGATATGCGTAGAGCTTAATGCGGCGCTTCGCATGATAGATAGGATTGGATTAGAGCAACATTTGTCCAATATAGAAACCATAGCCAAGGATTTTCGCAGCAAACTCTTAGACTTGCCGGTCAGTATTCCGTCCTATCCGCTTTCAAATGCCGTTACGCCGGTTATTTTTGACGAGCCGATTGCCTATCGTGTTTTTGAGTATTTGAAGGACAGGTACGGCATATATGTTAATCCGACGGGTGGAAAGCTTGGAGAAACAACATTTCGCGTGGCGCATATCGGAAAAATTACGACAGAGGACAACAGCATCTTGATTTCTCGAATAAAGGAAGGAATAGGGGCGGTGAAAAGCAAGTAAGTCCAATTGCCCTTAAAGATGCCCTTTTCGCCCTAAAGCATGGCACTAAAGCAACGTTATTTTTTTTGCAATTTCTTGTGTATGTGATATATTAGACCTATTCGGAAACCAAGAATTGATGCTGAAAATTGTAAATTCCCGCAATAAGAGAAAAACGCAAGGCAAAACGTTTCTGCTTGTTCCTATAACGTGATGATAATAAGCGGAAACGTTTCAGATAACGATTCACATGCTCAATCACTATCCGTTTTTTTTCAATAACAGAGTTGCGCTTTTTCTGATTGGGCGTAAGTTTATGTTTTTTTGCTTGTCTTAAAAGGAATAAGAATGTTTGCATGGATTTTGGTTATGCCTTGATACCCTTTGTCTACAATAACGGTTGTTTCAACCCTTAAAAGCAATCGACTATCCTTGAACATCGTAAAGTCGTGCTCATGCCCTTTTGCAAAGAAAACACACAAAATATCCTCTGTTGAGCCGTTTAATACCAACTGTGCTTTTAGCGTATGCTTTTTCTTTTTGCCTGAATAGGATTTTCGTTGATTTTTTTTGGACGTTTAGTTTCGCACTCGGTGACACCAATCAAGACGATGTCAGGCACCTCACCCTCACATAGGCTACGCTTGGAAGGCAGTGCAAATAATCCACTTTTCACCCAAGTGTCCTCTGTCCAGTGAATTGCATCGCAAAGTGTGCTGTTTGCGACATCATAGTCAAGAACCAAAAAAACCTCCGAGGGGGCGGACCCTCGGAGGTTTTTCTATTGCAATCGCCAACTCTTGACGATTTAAGTTTTTAGTTGTTATAGCGGTTAATCAGAAGAAGAAGCTTACGCGACCAAAGAGTACGCTTGCCTTGTCGTCAACGCCTGTGGTAGGAGTGATGTTCTTGCCATGGAAGTAAGCGATAGAGGTCTGAACGTTCTTGAAGGGAATGTAGTCAACGCCGAAGTCCCAACCTTTAACGCCAACCATGTGAGAAGCGGTGTCATAGGTAGGCATGAGAGCCGCGCCGTAACCGAGCTTGCGGTATGCAACATGAGCGCCCCAAGTACCCTTGTTCTCTCTCTTGATGCCTTTGTAGTTCATCTGGATGTTGTAAGCGTCGCGCTCCCAATCGGCTTTCTGGTTGCGAGCGTAAGAACCCTGGAGACCGAAGCTGCTGGTAAACTTGTAGTTAGCGCCAACAGTCCAGATACCTGCGCTGTCGTTGTCCTGATCCTTGGTAATCTTGTTCACTTTGAAGAAATCGCTCATGAAGTGATGGTAACCAATGCCGCCGCTGAACTTTTTGATGTTGGCGAGAACTTCAACGCCCCAATAGTTAGCAGTCTCATCACCGCTATAGCCATAATTCTTAAGCTCTTTCATAACGGCTGAATTGTTGAGATCCCAACGACCGCCCTGAGCAACGAGTTTAACTTTGTTGCCGAAGGAAACAGATGCGCCGCTGAAGAAGTCATCAAGTACAAGACCGTCATCAGCCAAGCTGTAGAGAGGCATTTTACCTAATTTAACCTGGAAGTTCTTGTAGTTGCCTTCCGCAAAAGCGTAGGTGAGTTTAACGTTGCCACTCTGGTCGGTCTTCATGTTGTTGGAAGCGGTCAAACGAGCTTTAACGTTCCAGTTCTGGTTCACTTCAGCGGTAGGATACAAACGGAGTTGCAACTGATCGATGTTGTCCTTGTTTCTGTTGTAGTTGCGGTCATTGTTGCGGTTCGACCAATAACGATAACGCAATTCACCGGTCCATTTAACCATGTCGGCATGTTTCTCGAGTTTGGCAACGCGAACGCCGAGGTTGTCAAGTTCATCGCGGAACTCAGCAACGAGTTTGTCTAAAAGAGCCTTGTCGTTAGGAGCCTTAGGCTGTTTTGCCATAGCTTTTGCAATCATCTGAGCCATTTCGTAACGGGTGATGTTGCGATCCCCGCGGAAGGAGGTGTCGCCGTAACCGTTGATAACGCCGTCCCTAGCGAGCTGAGCAACAGCGTCGTAAGCCCAATGACCTCTGGGCACATCGCTGAAGGGGTTAGCCGCCGCAAAAGAAGTGGAAGCTGCGCCAACCACGATAGCGGTTGTTAAAAGGGATGCCAAAGACTTTTTCATAGTGAAAAACCCTCTTTCTAAAATCTCGGAGAAAATCTCCTACAAAAATTCTTGCGAACTCTTATCGACCTTTGAAAGAAAGTTTCCATGTTTCCTTTTTTTCTCTAGGTCAATTTTAAGTTCTGAGTGTATATTATCACATATTTTTTTAATTGCAATAGTTTTTTTTGCTTTTTTTGAAAGAAAGATGAAAAAATTTAAAATAAGATAAAACAAGAGGTGTGATAACTCTTTTCAAAATCTCCGAAAGGTCTTATCATCTAAAGAAAGTGTGGCAAAACGAATAATGAAAATTATATGATGATTTTCTTCAATATGCTGTTTTTTTAATGTTCTTTTAATGTTCTTTCGATGTATGAAATGTTTTAGCAACTGCAAACAACTGGGAGTTACTATTCACGGGTAAACTTTGCTCTCCTATAAAAAGTATGCGCCCGAGGCAACGTTGCCACCTCTCCGCCGTTGGCCACTTCCCCTTTCAGGGGAGGCCAGAGTGTCGACAAATCATTAAATTTACAATAAAAATTGTGCTCTTCACGGCTCTCCCTCCGCCCTTCGGGCACCTCCCTCTAGGAGGGAGGCACTCGGATTGCGACTTTTGAGCCAAAAAAT
>JAGBMX010000154.1 GCA_017634675.1 Selenomonadaceae bacterium
ATCTCTCTCAAAATATGGTCTTTAGGCACTAAATCTTCTAAACATACGAATTGTATTTGGTTTTGATTTTCCCTGCTTTGTTTACGATACATTAAAATCCCTCCAAATGTATTTTATCACATTTGAAGGGATTTTTAAATGAATTTGTCTACAGTCTGATCCGTCCAAATTGGACGGAAAATTTTAGTCTTTATGTTACAGAATAAGCATATATATCGTATGACACATACGCTTATTCATCTACAATTCAACGAGGTGTTATTTATCCCCTTCTTCCAACAACTTTTTAAGTTCTTCCTTACTTGGAAGCACGGTTTCGTATTTACTGGCGAAAATTTGACGATTGTCTTTCGGTAATGTCATCTCAACTACGGATTCTTTTTTATCCTTACAAAGAATAATTCCTATGGTTGGATTTTCATCTTCAAGTTTAACATTACGGTCATAATAATTGACATACATCTGCATTTGTCCTATATCTTGATGTTTGAGGTTGCCTATTTTTAAATCGAACAGAACAAAACAACGCAAGAGCCGATTATAAAAAACAAGATCGACAAAGAAATGTTCTTCCTCAAACGTAAACCTTTGTTGACGACCAATAAACGCAAATCCTTTGCCTAATTCCAATAAAAACGCTTGCAAATTGTCAATAATGCGATTTTCCAATTCGGATTCACTATAAGTGGGCAATTCGGGCAAGCCTAGAAATTCAAGTACATATGGATCTTTAACAACATCGGTGGGAGATTCTACAATATGCCCGCGCTTGGCAATCGCAGCCACTTTTGCTTTATCGGAGGACAACGCCATTCGTTCATAAAGCGCGCTGTCAAACTGCCTTTTTAACTCAGATAAACTCCAATCGTTTTGGACAGATTCAATTTCATAAAAATGCCGTTCATCGGGGTTCGTTATACGCATAAGTTTCAAATAATGTGACCAACTGAGAAAAAATCGCCGTCCTGTCTCGGTTGTCGGAAGATTTTTGAATTGGGGAAACACTGTTTCCCCAATCGAGTCTACCGAATAAAAGTCTACACCTTCTTTGTAAGTTCTTGATACATTTTCATAAGCTCCGCCACGCAAGCCGCTTCTGTCATATCCTTTACGGAAAATCCGTAAGCTGCCATAACTGCTCTATCGTTAGCTTGATGAGCCTTTCTTAATTCAGGCGGCATTAACGCTTCGTTGTAAAGATCTGCAAGAGAACTGTCAGGGTAAAGATTTCTTGCGTTGAGTATTTCTTGCGCCGTCTGTTCAATGGCGGCTTTTTGTTTTTCGTCGGGATTCGGCCACGGGAAGTTGTTATAGACTATATTTTTTGAATAACGATAATCGCTTTTCAAGCGTCCCGCCACCGCTCGCATCCAACTCATATGAACATTGCTTTCAAGCACTCCAAAATGATAAAGCGTACCTTCTGGGATTATAAAAAGTAAATCGCTTGCAATAACATTACTTGTTTGAAATCCCATAGGAACGTAACGCCTTCGCTCCGATGATACTTTCGGCACAATTATAAAATGATTCGGATTTTTTGTTTCCCTAAATAATGTTGGAATATCGGCTAGTTTTTGCCTATCCGGCGCGCCTTTAAGCCTTGCTTCGCGACAAGCCTCCACCCGTTTCATCACAAGAGGCATAGATTTCAAAACAGCCGGAGATACCCCTACTAACCATAGACAATAACGAGGTTTACGATTGATAAATTCTTCCGAACCCATAAATTCTTTGATATATTCCTTGGCTTTCGGCTCTTTCTTAATGAAATCCGCATAATCATTTGCTTCAATGATAAGATGTCCGCCGTCTGCCGGACGATTGCCCGTTGTCATCTCCGGCACGTCATAAAGTGGTTTATTTCGATTTTCTATGAACACCGTAGGCGAATCCAAAAGATAAGGACTGATATTTGTCGCTTCTTTACAATGTCCTTCGCTGTATAGGTATTTCTCGCCTTCTCCCGTTACGCTAAATCCAATAATCACACAATGCACATGAGCTTCTTTTGTTGATTCGCTTCCCCAACGAAAAGTACGCCATGCAAAATCAATATGTACGCCGAAACGCTCCATTAACGGCTTCCAAATAGAAACCACTTGCTCGCCTTGGGTTATTGAGTTGGTAGAAACAAACGCTGCACGAATATTTGTATTTTGCATAAACTGCGCCGCTTTGAAATGCCAACAAGACACATAGTCAATTTTTCCACTCGCCTTGTATATTTTGCCCTTTTCATCGCGCCAAATATTCTCCATATCCTCTTTTTGAGCATTGTTGCGATAAGTGTACCCCACAAACGGAGGATTTCCGATAATATAAGCGCACTTTTCTTTGGGCACGACCTCGCCCCAACCAATACGAAGCGCGTTTCCCTCCACAATATTTGCGTAACTCTTTAGCGGCAAAAAATCAATTCGCGTATGCACGATGTTTTCTGTCTCTTGCAAGGCTTGACTTTCTGCAATCCATAACGCGGCTTTCGATACGGCTACGGCGAAGTCGTTAATCTCAATACCGTAAAACTGGTGTATGCTTACTTTTATGGGGTCAAGTTCGCCGCCGAAACCAAAAGTCATTTCTCCGTTTTGTAATTCGCTGATAACTTCGTTTTCCAAACGGCGCAGGGAGAGGTAAGATTCGGTTAAAAAATTGCCAGAGCCGACAGCAGGATCGAGAAAGCAGGGATCGGCTAATTTCTTTTGAAAATCAAGAAGTAATTGTCGCCATTTTGCTAGAGCGTTTTTCGTTTTCGGCTTTTTCGCCTTAATTTCTTCAAATTCTCGCTTAAAATCGTCAAGAAATAGCGGGTCAATGATTTTATGAATATTCTCTACCGAAGTGTAATGAAGTCCGCCGGCTCTACGCGTAACCGGGTTCATAGTAGACTCGAAAACCGCCCCGAAAATTGTAGGGGAAATCGCGCTCCAATCGAATTGTTCGCTGGCTTGATGAATTAAAAGGTCAAGAATTTCCGGCGTAAATTTTGGTATTTCAATTTTCTCACCGTCAAAAAGTCCGCCGTTGACATAAGGAAACGCCGCCAACTTATCCTCTAAATAGTCGTCCCTTTCCTCCGGCTTGGTGGATAGCACCTCAAACAAGTCAATCAACGCTCGACGCACATTTTCTTCACGAAAACTCTGCAAATATTCGCGGAACATATTGCGCTTGCCCAAAATTCCCGCAGATTCGGCATAAAGAAGAAATACCAATCGAACGCAGAGTTTATTGAGGCTTTTTAAGGATTCGGGATTGGTAGGATCTTTATACTCTTTTAAAAGCGCGTCGTAGAGTCGTCCCACGATAACGCCCGCATCTTTTGATACCTGCGTTTCTCGCACGATGTCGCGACTTTTCACATTCACGAGAAACTGAAGTCTATACGCCTCTTGCGGTAAATTTTCCAGTTTTATAATTTCAGGCTCTGCGCCGGGGTGTTCCATATCGTAAACGCGAAATTCTGCGAAATTACACGCCACAATAAAGCGCGGACGCTTTGAATACGGTTGTTCATCGGCATATCTTTTGGCTTGTTGATAAGGCGTTAAAAGCGTTCCGTCCGACTGTTTAACGGGTTTTGAAAGATCTTTGCCTAAACTCTTTTGTTCAATGATAACATGAGTTTCGGGGATTCTGGCGTCTATAAAAGAAGCGTGTCCGAGCTTAACTTTCTCCTCAAAGAAGATAAAATTTTCAGGCTTCTCTATACCGTAAACATCGCGAATAAGCGCAAGCCAAAACGGTTGCGTTTCGCCCTTCTCATAGCCTTTACCCTGCCAGCTTTTAGCAAATGCTTTAGCCGCAGCTTTTTGTTCTGCCTCTGTCACTGTATCACGCTCCTATCCGTGCAATATGTTATTTTATTTAATTCGACAAGATTAGTTGTAATTCCTTTATGGCAGGAAAAATAGAGCGTTTGTCGAATATAAATTATTAAATGTTTGATAAAAATAGAAATCTTGACAAATACAGATAGCCTCGTATAATTTAATTCGCTAGAGATTTTAAAATCGAAAACCAGTAGGAGAAATTTCATTTTATGACCGCGCTACCATATCGCCTAATCAGAGCAAATCGAAAAACTATCGCCCTTCGTGTTGAATACGATGGAAACCTTCTCGTTCGCGCGCCTAAACGCTACCCTAAATATGAAATAGATAAGTTTGTTATAAGTCAAAGACAATGGATTGAAAAACGAAGAGCGGCGCTTAAAAACTTTGAGGAAAACCATCCGCAGGGAACTGTCGCCTATCTTGGAAAAATTTATCAGATTATTAAAAACGAAACAGAAGTTAAAATATCAGGCGATAAGATTTATACTCCCAGCGAAAATGCGCTTCAAGACTTTCTATATCGTGAAGCCGCAAAAATCATTAAACCGAAAATTTTGCATTATGTAAACATTATGGGCGTAACTCCTCGAAAAGCAAAACTCTCCGATGCAAGAACTCGTTGGGGGTCTTGCAGTAGTAAGAAAAACATAAATCTTTCTTGGCGACTCGTCTTCTGTCCCCTCCCCGTTATCGACTATGTTGTGGTACACGAATTAAGTCATCTCACATATATGAACCACAGTAAAGAATTTTGGGCAAGGGTTGAAGAAATTTTGCCGAATTATAAAATTGAACAAAGATGGCTTAAAATAAACGGTGAACTCTTGACAATGTTATAAATTAAGAAAAGAGAAAATTTTTAAAGCGTTGTACTGATGATTTATTATGAAACACTATGTAGCAATAGACCTAAAATCCTTCTACGCCTCGGTAGAGTGTATAGAGCGGGGACTTGACCCCTTTACCACAAATCTCGTTGTAGCGGACGAGAGCAGAACTTCAAAAACGATATGCCTTGCGGCTACCCCCGCCATTAAAACTTACGGCATACCGGGTAGAGCAAGGCTTTTTGAAGTTGAGCAAAAAATAAAAGCCGCTAACATAGCAAGAAAACCAACAGAAGGCAAATCCTACGATTTAAACGAATTAAGGGAAAGTCCGAAACTTGCCATTGATTATATAGTCGCTAAACCTCGTATGGCTCTTTATATGAAGTATAGCACAAAAATTTACAGTATATATTTGAGATATATCGCGCCGGAGGATATTCATATTTATTCGGTGGACGAGGTTTTTATCGACGTAACGAGTTACCTTCCAACCTACAATACAACGCCTCACGAACTCACGCTGAAATTGGTAAGAGAAGTTTTAAAAGAAACAGGTATAACAGCGACTGCCGGAATTGGAACAAATCTTTACCTTGCGAAAATCGCTATGGATATTGTAGCGAAAAAAAATGCCCGCAGATAAGGACGGAGTCCGTATCGCGGAGCTTGACGAAATGAGTTACAGAGAAAAATTATGGGGACATACGCCACTTACGGATTTTTGGAGAGTCGGCAAAGGTTACGCCAATAAACTAAAGGCTCACGGTATATATACAATGGGCGATATTGCAAAATGTTCGATAAACTATGAAGAACTTTTGTATAAACTCTTTGGGATTAACGCAGAATTTTTAATCGACCACGCTTGGGGATATGAACCTTGCACAATAGAAGCGATAAAATCGTATAAACCCGAAAATAACAGCCTAAGTTCGGGACAAGTTTTACAAGAGCCGTACACTCACGACAAAGCAAGGCTTATCGTATGGGAAATGACGGATTTGCTCGTCCTTGATCTCGTTGAAAAAGTCTTGGTAACGGATCAAATGGTTTTAGATATTGGTTACGATATAGAAAATATGAAAAGTTATAAGGGAGAAGTCCATATTGACCATTACGGACGAACAGTTCCAAAACCGGCGCATGGCTCTATAAATCTTAATAAACATACCTCGTCTTCAAAGGAAATTTTAAACGCAATATTAGAACTCTATGACCGTATTGCAAATCCTTCGCTTTTAGTCCGCAGAATAACCGTCACGGCAAATAGAGTAATCGGAGAAAACGACAAAAACACAAAATCGGAAGAAATAGACCTTTTCGCCGATAATTCAACCGATGAAAAAAATCAAAGGGAAAAATTATTGCAACACGCTTTAATCAATGTAAAAGATAAATTTGGCAAAAACGCGATTTTAAAAGCCGCAAATTTACAAAAGGGAGCAATGACAATAGAACGTAACAAACAAGTCGGAGGGCATAAAGCGTGAATGAGGATATAAGCCGATACAAAGATATAATAAATCTTCCGCATCACATTTCAAAGCGTCATCCTCGTCTATCAATGGAACAACGAGCAGCGCAATTTTCCCCGTTCGCGGCTCTAACGGGTTATGAAGAAGCAACGGACGAAACTTCACGACTTACCGATGAAAAAATTGAACTTTCCGATGAGGATATTGAAGAACTAAACCGTAAACTGCAAAACTTAAAAGGCGAAGCGGTTATTACATATTTTGTAAAAGACGAAAGAAAATCAGGCGGCTCTTATGTTACGATTAAAGGAGAAGTTAGGCGGATAGATGATTATGAAAAGGCGATTGTAATGCGCGATGGGAGTAGGATTTTTGTTGACGATATTTTAGATATTGAAATTGATGCAAAAAATATATAAGGAGCGTTGATAATGGCAAAGTTCTATCCAACTATAGATAAAAACTTTCACGGCAGCGACGGGGAGCAAATTGTTTATGATGCTTTGCGTCAAGGTTTATCCGATAAATATGTTGTTTTTCATTCCTTCGTGTGGCTTGGAAATGAAAAGCAGCGTCGCAGTGAAGGAGAAGCCGATTTTGTCATTTCATACGTTTATTATACACGATTTTGGTAATCATTTCCATGATTTTTTAAACAAGCCCTAGAATAAACTTTGCAAAAAAACAAAAAATGCTAAAATGAAGTAGGAAATTAAGTATCGGAGGGGTTTCTATGAAAAAACTTACTGATAAGACAACGCTGATGGACGAAGACGCAATGAATAGAGCTATACGGCGTATCGCCCATGAGATTTTAGAGAGAAATCAAGGCGCAAGCGATTTGATGTTGGTGGGCATACGCTCTAGAGGAGTGCCTCTTGCGGAAAAACTTCAAGGGTTTATAGAAGAGATTGAAAACGTTAAATTGCCTCTTGGAATACTGGATATAAGCTTATACAGAGACGATTTATCCACATTAAGCGATTCTCCTATCGTGAAACCGTCAAGCATACCCGAGGATTTAAACGGTAAAACAGTAATTTTGGTAGACGATGTACTGTTTACGGGCAGAACGATTCTCGCCGCGTTAGACGCTATTATGGATATGGGCAGACCGAAAGCTATAGAACTTGCGGTTTTGATTGACAGGGGACATAGAGAATTTCCGATTAGAGCGGATTTTGTAGGCAAGAATGTGCCGACATCAAAAAAGGAATTAATAAGCGTGCAGGTTGCGGGAATTGACGCGCAAAATGCAGTAGTGTTAAAGGCAATCGAAGAATAAAAATAGACTCCTTGCAAAAAAATGCAATGAGTCAGAGTGTGGACAAATTCATTTAAAAATCCCTTCAAATGTGATAAAATACATTCGGGGGGATTTTTATGTATCGTAAACAAAGCAGAGAAAATCAAAACCAAATACAGTTCGTGTCTTTAGAAGATTTAGTGCCTAAAGACCATATTTTGAGAGAAATAGACAGAGCTATTGATTTTAATTTTATTTACGATGAAGTAAAAGATATGTATGTTTTTTGATAAAAGATGAGTTCATCGCCTCTTGACCGTTTTGAAGTTGAATGAATTTATCTTGCAATATCGCAAGTTCTTCGTCGCATTTTTCGGCGCGTTCTTCGGTTTTGGCTAATTTTTGCCTTAAATCGTCTTCTTTACTGGGCGGAGGATTTTCAATTTTATTGTTGGCTTCTTGTTCCTCGATGGACTTTACCTCTTGAACCTGAGTGAAAATTTTATGTTCGGATTTTATGTTCGGATTTTTTGTTTGTTTTCCTTTTTGCGCTTTTATCTGTGGGAAAGCCAATCAATTTGTCTAAAATGTAAAGCGAATCGGAATCAATTATCCACGTCCCATTTTCATAGTGGATATAATTTTTCAATTCGTCAATATTCTTCTTAATAAAATTTTCCACCTCAGTAGTGGAAATTTTATATCTTGCACTTAATTCTTCCGTATTCATAAAAAATTTCCTCCGATCAAAAAATAAATCAAACGGCTATTAGCCTTATCAGACGATATGAATAAGCCAAAATAGTAAATTTATTCTTCTGCGAGACTGGCGTTATATTCCGCCTCGGTTACCAATTTTTCTCCGTCCCATACGTTTTTATTAAAATCGGGAACGCTTTCTTCAAAGGGCGAAGCAGGATCGCCGGCTTCTATCTCATCATACTAATCACCAATAAAAAGCTTTGTTTTTTATTGACTTTATGGTATAATAAAAATGGTGATAAAAATGAGTAATAGATATAAGTTTACAGAAGCAGATATAAAATGTATAAAAAAAGCAAGGAAAGAAAACAAAAATAA
>JAGBMX010000155.1 GCA_017634675.1 Selenomonadaceae bacterium
AGAGAAAGAGAAAAGAAAGAAGCAAAGAAAAGAGAAAGAGAAAGAAAAAACTTTAACAGGCTCTGATTGTTAGTTTATATCATAATAATTCCGACATTCACCAAACCAGTTACTAAAGTTTTTTTCTCTTCTTTCTGTTGTTACTTTTCTTTCTTCTCTTTTTTTACAAAAAAAGAGAAGAAAGAAAAGTAAGAACCTTCATGATATAGGAAAAACTTTATGAAAAACAGAACGAGAGAGAACATAAGGCGAAAGCGGAAGATGCGGCAAAGGCGAAGGCGGGCGAATTTGTTTCGCTGGCTGGTGTTTATAATAGTGACGCTGACGATTTTATCCTTGGCGGTTTTCGTGCTTTATCGAATTTATGAGGGCGCAAATTATCTGTATAACGAGTATGTTGCGATGCACAACAGTTATGTGGAGAGGAAGAGCGCGAGGGGCGTTGATGCGGGTAATTTTAGCGGATATACCAACGCTTTGGTTTTAGGCGTTGACGATGGGATTTCCGCAGACGGCAGTACCGAAGGACAGCACGCCGACAGCATTTTCTTTATAAGTATGTCGAACGATACCGGAAAGCTTAACGTGTTCGCCATACCTCCCGATACTTATGTCGATGTGAAGGACGGCACGGGACGGATTGCGACTTTATATACGAGCGGCGGCGCGCCTAGGGTTACTCGTGCGGTTTCGGAATTTTTGGGAGTTTCCGTTCATCAGTATGTGGTGGTAAGTACGGAGGCTTTCAGGGATTTGGTGGACGCTTTGGGCGGCATTGATATGTATGTTGAGGATGATATGGATTATGAGGACGAAGAGGGAAATATCAGCATACATTTGAAGAAAGGCTATCAGCATTTGGACGGCGAGATGGCGGAGGATTTTTTGCGGTACAGGAATACGGCTCTGTCGGATGTCGGACGGGTGCAACGCCAGCAAAAATTTTTGAAGGCGCTGTATCAGAAAATATTGCAGTTGGACACCATAGGGAAATTGCCGGAGATAGCAGAAGTCTTTAAGACAAAGGTGGAAAGCAGCGCGGAAGTCTTTGATTCGGCGCATTTAGCGAATGTCTTGAGAAAATTAAGCAGCGACCCGCCGACTGTGCTGACGCTCCCCGGATGGCAGACCCAAGGCGGGGTTAGGATATGGAATCCCAATAGGGAAGAGATAGACGAGAAGATGAAAGAATTTTTCCCGGAAATGAGCGAAGCGGAAAGGTGAGAGGTATGACACAGGAAGAGTTGGTAAAATCCATTGCAAAAGCGGCGGCGGATAAGAAGGCGCGGGACATCGTGATGATGGATATGCGAAACCTTATGAGCTCCACGGACGATTTTATTATAGCGGATGCGCAGACGGCGACGCAGGTACGGGCTATTGCGGATAACATCGAGGAGGAGCTTGATAAAAAAGGCGCGCATTTTCTGCATAAGGAAGGCTATCACGAAGGGGAATGGATACTTTTGGATTATGGCGACGCAGTGGCGCATATCTTTAAAACCGAAGCCAGGGAGTATTACGCTTTGGAGAGATTGTGGGCGGACGCGAAACTTACGAGGTTCGAGGATTAAGAAGTGGAGAAAAAATTATCGCCAAGCACCGTGGCAGTATTGAAAGTGGCGAGGTTATCCGAAATAGGCGCGTTTTTGGACGCGGGAACGGGGAACACAAACGACGATATTTTGCTGCATAAGACGCAGCAGACCGCCGAAGTAAAGGTAGGCGACACGGTGGAGGTTTTCTTGTACCTAGACCCCAAGAAGCGACTGACCGCAAGCATGAGAACCCCTAAGATGAAAATTGGGCAGATAGCGAGATTGAAGGTTATAAACACCACAAAGGACGGCGCGTTTTTGGACGTAGGCGCGGAACGCGGAATTTTCATGCCTTTTGCGGGGATGAGAGGACGGCCGCAAGTGGGCGAAACGGTATGGGCGAAACTATATACGGATAAAAGCGGCAGATTGGCTGTAACTATGGAGGTTGAGGACGAGTTAAGACGCGCTTCAAAACCCGCCGTAAATGTGAAAAAAGGAGATAAACTTCGCGGTAGCGTATATAATATAACGGAAAAAGGCGTGTTTATGTTCAGCGACGAACGCTATATCGTGTTTATCGACCATAAGGAAGTTATGGAGCGTCCGAGAGTCGGGGAAGAAATCGAATGTAGGGTGACTTTCGTGAGAGAGGACGGGCGATTAAATGCGTCCCTTCGCCCGCAAAAGGAGAATGCAAGACTTTATGATGCGGATATGATATTGGCGGAACTACATAAAAGAGGCGGTACAATGCCTTATAACGATAAGACTTCGAGCGAAGTGATAAAGGAGAAGTTTAATTTAAGCAAAGCGGCGTTTAAACGGGCGTTGGGGCATTTATTAAAAAAGGGCGAAATAGAATTTACGGAAACGGGCGCAAAATTAAAAAATTAAAAACTCCTCCCTGCCGCTTCGCGGCTGTCCCTCCTCTAAGAGGAGGGCTTTTAGGGCGCGCCTCTTAGAGAGAAACGGACAAGGGCGAAAGTATATCGAAAAAAATTTTAAAATCAAAACTAACAATTAACGCACCCGGGAGTCCAGAGGGCTGCGCCCTTTGGCGGGTGCAGGGCAGCGCCCTGCCGGGGTTTGGGGCAGCGCCCCAACAAAAAAAAAATTTAAAGAAGGAATTTTTTTAAGAAAGTAGAATAAAAAAAATAATGAATTAAATGGTTATGGGGGCGAACTTCTATGGCACAAGCTGAAAAAAAGAAGGTCGAGAATAAGGGGATACTGCTTGAGACGGGCACGAACGAGTTCGAGATCGTTGAATTTAGCATAGGAAAAGTAAATTACGGAATAAACGTTGCGAAGGTGCGAGAGGTTATTACCAGGGCGCCTATAACGGGAATGCCTCAGGCGCATCCTTACGTTGACGGCTTGTTTACGCTCCGCGGGAAAGCTATACCGTTGGTAAACCTTCCGCGCTGCTTGAATGTGCCTTCGTCTGATGTTCCTAAGAATATAATCGTTACGGAGATAAACAATTACGATATTGGATTTTTGGTTGAAAACGTTTATCGTATACACCGCATTTCGTGGAGAGATATGGAACCTGCGCCGGAAGTCGGCGATCAGAGCCGAGTTGTCGGTATTATCAAGATGGAGGACAGGATTGTTCTGCTTCTTGACTTTGAAACGATTATAGCGGAGATAAATCCCGAAATTAACGCAAAACTTACCACGTTTGAAGAAGCTACGACGGACGTAAAGGAGCAGCGTTCCGACGTTCATGTTGTGGTTGCCGAAGATTCGGCGATGTTAAGAGATCTTTTGGTGACAACGCTTCACGAGTCGGGTTATCGCTTTGTGAGAGATTTCGGCAACGGTCAGGACGCTTGGGATTATTTGTTGGGACTCTCTAAAAAGAGCGGGCCTATTGAAAACCATGTGCGAGTTATCGTGTCCGACGTTGAAATGCCTAAGATGGACGGGCATCGCCTCTTGAAATTGGTGCGCGAAAACGAGCGGCTTGCAAATGTGCCGTTCGTGCTGTTCTCGTCGCTCATAAGCGAAGAAATGAAGAGAAAAGGCGAAGATTTGGGAGCAAGCGGTCAGATTTCAAAGCCCGAAATAAATCAGCTTATAGGACTTTTAGACAATTTAATATTCGGAAAACCGATTCGTCAATCGGACAAAGACGAAGAATAAAAAGTACCCCCGCGAATTTTCGCGGGGGTTATATTTTTGGCTCTAAGACATACTGTCTTGTCACAGATATTTCAGCCACGAGTCAAATTCGGTATCCCACTCTTGTAGACCCACAAAAATATATATTCGTGGTATTCTATAACCGCTGCGGGTGTGAATGAGGTTTATCCCTTGTTTATCCTTATAAATCGAAATGTTAAAATCGCCGTCCCATTCGCGATCGTCGCTGTCAAAAGTAGGTACGTTGTGATAATGCCTGAGCGCCTTTATGCCGCTTTTTAACTTGCGCACATTGTAAATGCGCTTTGTGCCTAATCTGTCTTCGTCAAAAATAGCTTCGACAACATCGCCCGCCATAGAATCGCGGCAAGTGAATTCTTGCCCGTTGATTAAAAAAACTGCTTCTCTGATGCCTTCGCCGATAGAACGAGATTCAATTTCACAAGCTGTTTGAAACCTTAATTTTATTGTTGAGCCGTCAATATTCGGCCATTTGAAAACCGTGTCCGGATTTTCTTGAACAACGTATTCTTCGCTAACAAGACCTACAGGATAATCTTTTGGCAACTCTTTTTTATTATAGACGATTTTAGGTTCGTAAACAAACGGAGGTTCTGTATAAACGCATGGCTCAACCTTCTTTTTAACGCCTAAAACTTTGCCGAAAATGCCCATTTTTATCATTCCTTTCACTTGGTAAAAGAAACGCTGATTAAACAACTTGCAGCTATTTAATCAGCGTTTAATGAATATTGAGTGTAAATTTTTGAATCAATCCCAATTATGGCTCTATTCCAGATACTTATTTCGTATTGAATCCTCTTAATTTCCGTAAGTCAATCCGCTGCCGACCGAAACATAGATTTCAAATATGCCGGACTGATACTGGGCGCATGTATGAACACGAACATTGCATATATATTGTTGTTTTGTACTATAATTTTTGACTTTAAATGAGCCGACATTTTTCGAACCTACATAATTAAACATAATGTTTGTCATTTCTTGGGCAGAAGTTCGTGTGTAATCGTTTTCAAAAGCACCCACAAGTACAAACGGCGCATTATTTATAAGATAATCACAATATTCAACCGCCAAATCTTCACCTTGACTTATACTGTCGCACATATATGAATAAGTGGTATAAACTCCATTTTTGTTGTTAATACTTTTTTCCTCCAAGAAGATAGCCTTTCCTCCAACCACAGATAAGAGTTCCGGAACATCAGCGGCT
Organism: Selenomonadaceae bacterium; assembly: GCA_017634675.1. Taxonomy (GTDB): domain Bacteria; phylum Bacillota; class Negativicutes; order Selenomonadales; family Selenomonadaceae; genus RGIG9201. Next base: position 4,924 of record JAGBMX010000155.1, read on the forward strand.
AGGGCATTTGTCATAGGGAAAACGATATGCATCGAAAAAATCGTTAAGACGACAAAAATTATTTTTTTCAATTAAATTCACATCTCTTTGTTATAAAAACTTATCCGGTATTTCTTATTTTCCTAGATACAAAAGATTATAAGCGTTAATTCTACCTTTAAGGTAATTAGAAACATCAGCAGAATAATAACTGAAAAATAATCTATCCATGCTCTGGTAAAATTCTGCTGTGGCTCTGTGGAAATCTCTTGATTCCGTGGTCTCTAGAAAGTCGTTTAGCGTTAAATATATTATCGCTTCCTCCATCAAGTTTATAGCGCTTAAAAAGTCGTAATGAGCGCATCTTTCTTCCATAGCAATTTTTTCATTTACATTGACCGTATCAATGGCGGGTATAAGATGAGCCATAATAAGACAACATAGACCTCTTTGAAGATATGCCATATAATTAGTTTTATTAGCTTTTATTTTGCTATCCAAAGACATCTTAGCTTTATCAAAATCCGCATAACAGTTTTCTAATAAAGACACATCATTCTTTTTAACTGCTATATGAGCTTGAATCATACCTCTTGCCATATAAAGCTGACCTGCGCCACTGTTTTTTTGAATATTCTGGTTTACCGAATACAACAAACGATATAAATCATCGACAGAAGTAGCGTTGCTTGCTTTAATTATGTAATCGTTAATAACATTAAGACTTTGGTCACTATATAAAGGCAACATTATCTGTTTAACAACTTGATTTACATTTCCGTTATAATTGTACGTCTTGTAATTTTTATAAATATTTTTTTGCTTTATTTTACGGGTAGCGCTATCGTTTGCCGACATCCACAACGCGCGACTCATGGCCTCATTAACTTTTTGCTGTTCCATATATCTTTGTTGCGCTCTAAATAAATCTTGTTGCATTTCTCGTTCTTTGACATGATCATAGTACCATTTGCTATGCTGATTTCCCATCGTCATCAAACACTCGCCATAAGGCGAATATGATAACAAGTAAACCACAACCAAAAGAATCACAATACAATAATTCTTCATTTTCATAATTTATACCAATCCTTTCCACCTATACCAATACTTGTTAAACTTTGCGGCTGTCTCATAAAAATATGAAATGACCAAAAGATAAATTACCGCCATTCATGGTGAACCCCTCCGTCCTTCCGACACCTCCCCTTTTAAGGAGGCTCTCTGACTCCTTCTTTTGCGCACACGATGAAAAAAATCTTCCGTTCCAGCGCCTCCCCTGAAAGGGGAGGGGGACCGCGAAGCGGTGGAAGGGTTGCCCATGAAGAGCACTATTTTATATTTTTGTGAATAGTAACGACATTTAAACTTATTTATTCCAATATGCTTCAATTATTGCTCCAGCATTTGCGGCATCTTCAATTATACCGTGACATAAGATAGTTTTATTTTTGGCAACACCAATTTTACTTGTTGTCTTAAATGGTAATTTTTTGGCTTTAACTAATGCAGACAAAAATTCATCTGTTACTTTTTGAGCGTTACTTTCAGACACTCCAATTGAAAGAAGCGCAACTTTGGCTACCGGTGGAAATTTTGATGTGTTGGGATTAATAATCATATTTATTTGATAGATTATATTATCGTAATAAATAAATTGAATTTTATGACCATCGCCGAAAGTTCCCCACGCTACCTCATAGCCAAGAAAAAAATCTTGTTTGCCATCATGATACATCGTGACAGCCTGTTGCTTTGCTGTATGGGTAATTTTTATGCGACCGTCCACCGGCAACTTGCTATTCATTTTTTTTACCATACTTTCCGGTGAGCCGGAATAAATCGCTGCGTAAATTCTTTTAGTGGACTCCCATGAAACAATATCATTTGAATTGGAATTAGAATTGGCATAAGCCAAATTTGAAGTCAGCGTTAACACACCCGCAATAATGAGAGTGACAAATAATATAACATTCTTCATCATAGCAATCTCCTTTATTCAACAGAGAATAATCGCACATCCGTAGTCTACAGAAAAATTTAAGCAATCAACAAAACGATTAAAGATCAACGACCTTTCACCCACTTGGTACGAATTTTGACATTTTGAACTAATGATGAAGAAACATTGTACTCCAAAACAATATCTAATAGATCCGAAGCATAGTTTGCCGTAAATGTTTTTGTGTATGGCAAATCCTTGTTTGTAGACCAAAAGGCTTTTTCAAAATTTTGTTTCATACCGGAGGATTCCCATTTTGAATGCATGATTGTGCTCATGGTAGCTGAAACGATTTTTCTAAACTTATCGGAATCTTCCTTGCTACTGCAACTGATATCTATCGAATTTAAGCAGTTGACGTATTTTTCCGTTCTGGCAACAAACTTATTAGATTTGGAATTCCCAAAGAGAGCTTTACAGTGAGATGAGCTTTTTAACTCATAAACATAAAGTTTGCAATCCGAAGGCAAACGGGTATTTACATCATCGGCAATAGCTTTTATGGAATTTTCATCAGTTGCGTAAAAATAAGGCGTAGAGGCCGAACACACGCTCCCCATTAGCATAATCAAAGCGGCGCAAAGCATAAGGATTTTTTTCATACAAATTACCTCCCATCATATAAGAACCAGCACATATGATAAATTGACGCTACTTTTTAGCCTCAACATTATCCCCGCAAACCACGCAATTTTTGCCGTTAGCTTTCGCCAAGTAAAGCCTAGAATCCGCAACCGCTATATTTTCATCGAGCGAAAGCCCGCTATCGTAAGCGGCGCAACCAAAACTCATGGTGACTTTTATTTCTGTCGCTTCATATTTGCATACGGCTTGGGCAATTTTTGCTCTTATTTCCTCCGCTATATTTGCCGCAGTTTCAAGCGTCTTATTCGGAAGTACCATAAGAAATTCCTCTCCGCCCCAACGGTACGCGGAACTTTTCGGCGGCAAATTATTTTGCAAAATATTCGCAACCGTTTCCAATACAGCGTCTCCCATATTGTGACCATAAGTATCGTTGACTTTTTTAAAATCGTCTATGTCGCATATAATAAACGAGAGATTCCCCGTATCCGTAACAGGGCGATACTTACCGTGCCAATCGCTGTAAAAACAGAGGCGGTTTTTTAACCCCGTTAATTTGTCGTGTCTGGCTTCGTCCAAGAATAAATCCGAAGCTAAAGCCAAACCGCAAATAAAAGCCGCTATGGACAGACGCTTCACATCTTCGGCCTTGTCAAAACCCGCTTTGGATTTTTTGTTTAACGCCTGAAAAGCTCCGATTGTTTCTCCGCGGCAATTAACCACAGGCATTACCAGCATCGAATTCACTTTATAAGCCGTTTTATCTTCTATATTCCCCGTAAAATCCGGATGATTATGCGGGTCGTTGATTACAAGCGTGCGATTTTCCTCTATCGCTTTTCCCACAAGTCCCGTGCCTTCGTCAATGATAAGTTCGTCAATCCCTGTGGCTATGTTTGTTATAAGTTTGCCTCTCCTTTTGTCCCATCTCCAAAAGCTGACGCGTTCGGCATCAACTAATGTACGCCCCAATTCCGCCAATGTACTGAATACATTTTTATTGTTGTTTTCATCATCCTCCCATTTTGCCATCTCATCATACATTTTTTTCATATCCGAAAAAATCTTGTCCAATACTTCCCCTTCATTTTTACTCATGGTTAAAGAAACCTCCTCTCGCCGATTTTTGCCAACGAAATCCATTCGCCGTATTCGGCTTGCAAATCCGTTTCTATGCTGTCAAGTTCTTTATCCGTGCGCCAAGGGGCGTGATGCACCAGAAGAAGACTTTTTGCGCCGCATTTTTTAGCAATGCTTATTCCCACAGAGGGCGTAGAATGACCATAACCTTTATATTTTGTATATTCCTCGTCTGTATATTGCCCGTCGTACATGAGCAAATCGCAATTTTGGGCGAAAGCAATTAACTTTTCAGAGCTTTCATCGTTGTGTTCGAAATCAGTCGCATACACCAAAGATTTATCACTGTAATCCAGACGAAAGATTGTAGAACCGTTGGGATGTTGTCCTTCAATCATTCGTATATTCACTTTGCCTATTGGAAAAGTGAATTCTCCCTCTGTAGGCAGCGTATGTATTTCCGTTTGCGCCGGATAATCGCCGATTTTTGCGGGCCAAAAAGGCGGCGACATCAGTTTTTCTATCCCTTCTGCGGGAGTTAGTCCGGCTCTTGGCGCGCCGTAAATGTTTATACGACGATTTTTTTCGGTTAAAGCTCTAAAAAACGGCAATCCCACCAAATGATCAATGTGCATATGAGTAAACAACAATGTAATGTTCGCATCGTTTGCGGGTTTTGCGTCCGCTATGCCCGAGCCTGCGTCAAGATATATTTCTTCTTTACCGATTTTTACAAGATAACAAGACGTTGACCCGCCGTAACGAGAAAAAATTCCCCCTTCCCCCGGCATAGACCCTCTGGTCCCTAAAACTTTTAACTCTATTTCAGGTTTGCTTTCTGTCAAACTAAAGCTCCTCCTTTCAGCCGATGTTTTTATCCTCTAAAGACACTAATTTCAATACTTCAACGCTATCGCCCTTACCTTTTAATTTTATAGGTGTAGAGAGCGTTTCTGTTTTTGCCGAATCGCCTAAAATATTTGCAACTTCCCGCGAAATGTAAATCTCTCCGCCGCCGGCGTTCGCCTCAAGTCTTGCGGCGGTGTTTACCGTATCTCCTATCGCGGTATAATCCATTCTGTAAGATGAACCGATGTTGCCGACAACGGCTTCTCCCCAGTGAACACCTATACCGAAAGTGAGTTCCCAATCATACTTTTCCTTAATTTCACTTTGTAATCCGTCAAGTTCCGAAACCATATCAAGAGCGGCATGGCACGCCAAAAATACGGCGTTTTCCTGTTCTATGGGCGCATTCCAAAACGCCATAATCTGATCGCCCACAAATTTATCAAGCGTTCCGTGGTATTTTCTCACACATCTTGTAGTCATATCCAAGTAACGATTTAGAATATCGACTACAGCTTCGGTATTTGTTTTAAATTTTTCACTCATAACCGTAAAACTTCTGATATCGGCAAAAAGTACGGCTATCTCTCCCTTGCTTCCGCCTAGGCGTAAAGCGTCGCTGTTATTTTTAATAATTTCCTTCATAATTACCGGATCAAAATATCTGCCGAGGATAATTTTCTCATCTCTTGCGCGAAAGTAGTTGCGAGTGACAGAGCCTATAAAAAGAAAGTCGGTAAAAAGCGGTATATAGAGCGTATGAAGTACGATTTCCAAGTAATTGTAAAAGCAATAACAAATACCTATCCAGCCGAATAAAATAAGGAACATTGCAATTATCACATTCTGCATCTTACTGCGCTGGAAAAAGAGTTCCGCAAAAAACACCGCTAAAAGCAACAAGACAAGTTGAACGGTACTATTGGCTTCGCGCGGGAAAAAATTTCTCTGATACGCTTGAATTTCATTGGCGTGAATGTCTATTCCATAAATAAATTGATGATTTAACGCTACTTTAAAATCGTCTCCCATAGCTGTGGCCCGTAAGCCGATTAAAACCATCTTGCCCTTATACTGTTCGGGTTTTACTTTGCCATCCAAAAGGTCGATAATGTTTACGTCTTCGTTGAATTGCAACCTTGAAAAAGGAAGGTAGAAAATGCCGCGTTCATCGCATGGCGGCGGGGGATTTTTCGGTTTCTTGTTATAATCGCACCACATATTGTATATAACTCGGGAAAAATTCAAAAGTTCTCCCTGCATACCGTTTACCTTAACATTAAGCAAACCGTGCCGTATTATGCCGTCCTTTTCGTCGGGTGTCCATACGTTGCCTATGTGATTTATGTCGGTTAATCCTTCGTAAGGCTTGTCTAAATAATCCGAATAAGGAACATTGTTTTCATCATCGCCGTCACATTGTGCTTCAGTCGCAAATACAACGTTCTTATAACGATTGGCGGCCTCTGCCAAAAGTTTGTCTTCTTCCTCATCGTACGGATTTTTCCCCGTAAACAAAGTATCAACGCCGATAACTGCGGGACGGGATTTCGGATCTTTGTTTAAATATTCGATAACCTTCGCCATACCCCGCCGTTCCCAATAACAAAGCTTACCGTATTTATCGAGAGTTTTTTCGTCAATTCCTATAACAAAAATATCGGGACTCGGCGATTTTTCCTCTTTTTGGTAAAGCATATCGGACGCACTGCGGTTAAAAGCATCCAAAATTCCGGTATACATAACAAGGGCAACAACTGCGCTGACTAAAAGAGCGTCAATAACGGGTTTTACCCAATTATGGATTTTTTTATCTTCCATAAAGACCCCCATCGTTTAGAGGTGTATTCCTTTTTTGTTTTTTCTTTGATATTTGCTGTCGCGGTGTCCTCGAGTGCTGAGATGCACTAAATTTACATCGTTGCAAAGATTATGCTCTTTAATAAACTTTCCGTCCGCATCGCTTATAACGGGCGAGCAACCGTTATCGTCAAGTCTTACCGCTTTTATAATGTACGGATTGCTTCCCGCTCTTTTTATGTTTTCGCTTTTGTAATCGGTTGCGTAACTGGCCATACCGCGAACTATAAGCGTTTGCTTGTCAAAATTATCGGCAGAATAAATAACTTCGCCGCTTGTGGTTTTTATAACGGGTAACAAAACGGGAGTTAGCAATCCTTTGCTCTCTGCTTCGTCTTCGTCTTTAACCGGCGCGTCGCTGCAATCTATTATGACGCCGGTATATTTTTGCTCACCCTTATAAGGCGTATTTTGAGGAGTAACATTTTCCTGTTTATAATTTTTAAAGACTTCGCTTGAAATAGAATTTGAAACGCCGTAGAGCGGCACCTGCATAATTATGGTATAGCGTCCTGTTTTCTCATCGTATTTTTCCGCCGCTATTTTTGCTCCGGAGATTACGGCGTTTACCTCGCCTTCAGCGATAGTTTCGTTTGCCGTAATACGAATACCAGCGGCGGTTTCCGCCAATCTTCGATAAGCGTCCAATCTTGCGGCTTCTTTAGCCAACAATTTCGCCTGTTCAGGGTTGTCAATGTTGCGAGGCGCAAAGCCGTTCCCCTCAGCGCTTATAATCTCGCTTACCCACCAAGGCTCTTGCTCTGCCGCAAACGCCGATTGACCCGTAAAAAACATACATATCGCTACAATGAGCAACAGCATCCTATGTGGTTTCATTTGATTTTCACCTCGTTTGATTTTTATTTTCTTTTTGTTTTTCATTCTTTTTCTCCATCGCCATTTTTATATTGTTTTTGTAATCAACAGCGTTTGGATCAAGAGAGGATGCTTTATTAAAATCTTCTATAGCTCTGTCATATTCTTCAATGTAATAATAAGAAGCTCCGCGTCGTATATAAGCCCAAACCAACTTATCATTAAGTTCTATTGCTTTGGTGTAGTCAACAATAGCGGTTTTATATTCCTTTTTAAAAAAATAACAATCGCCTCGTCGCTCATAGATTTTAGGATTATCACTTTGCGGAATAAGAGAGAATACCTTATTATAGTCGGCTATGGCATTGTCGTATCGTTCCATTCTAAAATAAAGTTCGCCGCGATTTTGATATATTAACGGATAATTTGAATCTATGCGCATTGCGTGATTATAATCTTCCATCGCTTTATCGTAATTTTTAATATCCATATAACATAAACCGCGATTAATTAAGGGATCGGCGTAATTGGAATTAAGTTTAATAGCCGTAGAATAATCTGCGATCGCTTTAAAATAATCATTTTGTCGATAATAAAATATACCTCTGTGGTTATATATCTTAGCGTCACTCTCGTCAATATCTATAGCCTTATTAATATCTGCTAAAGCGTACTTGTAATTTTGCAAAATATATCCATAGAGATATCCTCTGTTACAATATGCTAAATAAAAATTTGGATTAAGTTCTATTGCTTTTGTATAATTTTTCAGAGCTTGTTCGTAATTTTTTTTTCTCTCGTAAACTGCTCCTATGTTGTTATACGCCATTGATAAATTGGGATCTATTTCTATGGCCTTATTTAAATCGATAATCGCTTTATCGTGTTCGCCTTTTTTTGCATAAAGATCGCCACGATTTCTATACACCATTGCATAATTTTGATTCAATTCAATTGCTTTTGTATATTCCTCGAAAGCCTGTTCAATTTTGCCTTGTTTCTCATAAATTATGCCTATATTATTATGCGCATATGAGCATTTTGAATCTAATTTCAAGGCTTGCTGCAAGTCCCCCATAGCTTTATCATATTCGCCTTTATTAATATACGCCGCTCCGCGATCATTGTATGCAAAAACGAAGTTCGGATCTAACTCCAATGCTTTATTACAATCAGAAATAGTATTGTCATACTTTTTCAAGCTAAAAAACACACGTCCTCTATTCCTGTACGCTACGGCGTTTTTCGGCTCTATTGTCAGCGCATGATTAGCATTCGCAATCGCTTTATCATATTCTTTTTTTTCATCAAAAGCGAACCCTCTTTCCAGATACGCTTGTACATACTTAGGGTCTGCTTCTATGGCTTCGTTGCATAATCTTACTCTCTCGTCATAATCCGATGTTTTTAAAGCTTCTTTCACTTTCTCTTCGGCAATATGGCGACGACGAGCGCGTTCGGCTATATCCGACGCATCCAATTCGTTCTCTGCTTTCGATAAGTTTTTACCGCTATCGACAAAACTTCCGTATTGCTCCGTGAGATGTTGGCGTTTTTCTTCGTTAAATTTGAGGTATTTATCAATTTTTGAGGTATCTACATCGCAGGTTATTTCAACTCGAACGGCGATTAAGTCCGACGGCAATATGCGATTTGTGAAAACTTTTGATTTTATATCGGTTGTATCGCCTGTTATAGCAGTCATTTCCATTGCCGTAACGGTTAAATTTTCCGAACGAAGATATCTTGCCACATACACTCCGGCTTTTTCTAAGGCGTTTTGTTTTGCAATGTCCAAGGCTCGCAATTTAGCGATTTCCATATCGTCATACACGCTCATAACGTACTCGCCTTCGCCTCTGACGGTTTCAACAGCTGCAAAACACGGCGATACAATTAGCATTAAGCCTATAATAAGTCCCTTCGTCAGAAAATTTGTTTTCATAACTATCCTTCCAATTCTAAAATCTTTTGAAGTACAGTCGGAATTTCCTTATCGTATTCTAAAATATCGGAATATTCGATAAAGAGACGATATTCTTTGGCGGCGGTTTTCTTATCTCCACGTTCTTCCGCCATAATTGCCGTACCGTAATGATGTCCCGCTTCTTTCGGATCAATTCTCGCCGCTTTGGCGTATTCCGATACTGCCAAATCTTTTTTTCCTTGTTGACGATAGATATGCGCGCGACGGCTGTATGGACGAGCATATCGTGAATCGGATGCTATTGCTTCGTTGTATAGCGCCAGCGCTTCGGTTAATTTCCCTTCTCGCTCTAATTTAATGCCTTCGCGGGTTTTATTTCTTGCTTTTTGTTTCATTAAGACATCATAACGCGTTTTTGTGTCGCTGTACTGACTTTGGGCGGTTGCATATTCTTCTTGAATATCGGTTAATTTACGATTTTCGGTTTTTGCCTTTAATAAATCAGCGGACATTTTTCGCGATTTTTCAATGTCAAGAGACGCTTTTATCGTAGCTTTTACCGCAATGCGTTCGTCGGCGGTAATGGATTTTGCGAATTTTTTATCTTCTATACGCATAACCGTCGCGGATACCATTTCTACGACATCATCCTGTAAAACGTTTTTATTGCTGGAATAATTGCTTCGTATCGCCGCAGCCGCTTGCATTGAAATATCTCGCATAGCTTGCTTTAACGCTTCGTCTTGCGCATATTTTATGCTTTCGTTTGTTTTGGCGGTATAAGAACCGTTGCCCGTAAAATGAACGACTTGGGCAAATGTAACGGAAGAAAATAGGAAAATAAAAAATACAATATACGCCAAAATATTTCGTATCATAAAAATCACTTCTTCTTTTAAAAAATCTAATGGTGCCGGAAGTGTACAACTGTCCCCACTAGAAAATTCATAAAAAATTTTATATTTTACATAAAGGAAATAAAGGCAAAAAGGCGAATATTATTTGGAAAGTGGTAGTATACTTTATAAAAGATTTTTTGTTTTTTTAGTGGGGACAGTTGTACGAAATTATCTCCGTTTAAAAGCTCAATTATCCAATACTTTTGAAGTTTAAATCGGTATAAAATTTTTTTAAAATATGAGATTTATCTTTTGACCCATTTTAGAAATGTTTTATGGCAAATCCCTAGTCTTCGAGCGGCTTCTCGCGCTGAAATATTTCCTAGCGCCCATTGTTCTTTTAGCGCTTTAAATTCTTTTGTTAGCGGGCGTGGCTTCGGTCCGAATCTTACTCCACGGTTTTTAGCGGCGGCTATGCCCTCCGCTTGCCTTTGTTTGATGTTATCCCGTTCCGCTTGGGCAAACGCTGATTGGAGCTGCAATATAATATCGGCAAAAACTGTCCCCATTAAATCACGGTTGGGACTGGTATTTATCAAAGGCGTGTCGATTACTTGAATGTTTATTAGCTTCTCTCGCGTGAGATAGCGCCATTCTTCGATAATTTCTTCATAATTTCTGCCCAAACGGTCTATGCTTTTTATAATAAGCGTATCGCCCTTTTTTAGTAACTTTATCATCTTTTGATAAATCGGACGGTCAAAATCTTTGCCGGACTGTTTTTCTATAAATATGTTTTTAGGCGAAATGCCAAGCTCTTGAAATGCGATGATTTGTCTGTCAAGTTTTTGCTCTTTGGTGGAAACCCTGCCGTATGCGATTTTCCTTCCGCTCATAAGCGACCTCCCTAATACAAAAAAAGTAGCGTGATTTAATAGAAACAACAAAATGCGGTGTCATCTATTGTATTACCGCAAAAATAAAAATGCGAGAACCGCAAATGGATCTCGCACTTTTATTTTCAGATTACATTAAATTTTTTGTATTCAAGATTGAAAAAATATGTTATAATTCAATAAAAAGCGGGGTGAAGTTAGTGGGAGAAAAGGATTTGACGGAAAAACAACTCTTTGAACTCGAAGATGTCTTTGCCGATATCGTAAATGTGCTTCTATTAGACGGGAAACCGCTAATTTTACCCGAAGAATTAACACCCGCAAAAAAAGATTCGCTTTATAAGGACAAAGAATTAAAAACGCGAATGCAAGAAAGAGACGTAGCGAAACTTTGGACGCAAGAAAATGTTAGGCTTGCTTTCTTCGGCTTAGAAGATCAAACAACGATAGATTATGATATGGCACTGCGAATAATTGGATATGACGGCGCAGTTTATCGCACAATGCTTTTGGAAAAAGATAAAAAAGGTGCGGACTTTCCGCTATATCCGGCAATAACAATGGTTTTACATTTTGACTACGAACATCGTTGGACTGCTCCTCGCGCATTGAAAGAGTGTTTTAAAAACATCCCGCCAGAGCTTGACCCTTATGTGAGCGATTACAAGATAAACGTCTTTGAAATAGCGTGGCTTTCCGATGAAACAATAGCAAAATTTAAAAGCGATTTCCGGTATTTAGCGGATTATTACAGTCAAATGAGAAAAACGGGCAAATGGAAACCAATGCCGGGTAAGGTAAAGCATTTAAAGGAACTTTTTGATTTATTTAGCGCAGTTACCGGCGATACTCGTTTTATTGAGATGTATCAGAAATCGAAGGGAGAAGTGAGCGATATGTCGTGTGTGGCTTTGGATTATTTGGCAGAAGAAATAGGTAATAAGAAATTTGATGAAGGTAGAGATATAGCGATGTTAAGTTCTATTCGCAATTTAATGACAACATCAAAATGGTCGGCACAGCAAGCAATGGAGGCGCTACTAATCCCAAAAGAAGACCGTAAGCGTTATGCGGATAAAATTTAAAAGAAAGGCTACAATTGACAGTAAATTTAAAATTTGCTGAAATGAGAATGTAAAGTTTACCGCTGACCGATATGCGGTATATAAGTGTTCGAGTTGAAAAAACGTCCTTCATTACTGATGAAGGGCGTTTCAGAGTGTAGACTTATTATTGTTACTTCCAATTTCAAGGGACACTCCCCCCTACCCCCCTCTAAGAGGGGGGCTTGGTTTGAGGAAATATTGAAATTTTTTGGCTCAAAAGTCGCAATCCGAGTGCCTCCCTCCTAGAGG
>JAGBMX010000001.1 GCA_017634675.1 Selenomonadaceae bacterium
GATGGGGGACATCTAGTCTTGTTATATATCCACAAAATGAGAAATCAGAGAGCCTCCCCTGAAAGGGGAGGTGCCCGAAGGGCAGAGGGGTTAACCATGAAGAGCAATATTTTTCTTTTTGTACTACCCGTTAATAGTAACAAAAATTTTTATGTAGATTTTTCAGCAATTTTTGAAAAAAGTTTGCGCTATTAACACAAAATTACTTATACTTGTTAAAATTTTTTCTTGTTAAATATTACAAGAAGGTTTATTATATTTAAGATTTAGAAATACAGCGGGAGTGATTTTAATGAAAGTTGCGGTTATAGGCGCTACCGGTTATGCGGGAGCGGAACTTTTGTCCATACTCTACAGACACAGAGAAACAGAAGTCGCTTACATTACCTCCGAAAGCCATACCGATGAAAATATTTCGGATATCTACCCTCATTTAAAGGGAATTTATGATATGACTCTTTCCGGCATGAAAGACATCGAAAAAATAGGCGGCGAGTGCGACGCAGTTTTTATCGCCCTTCCGCACGGTCACGCCATGAACGTGGGGCGTATCCTTCAAGATACAAAGACTCGCATAATAGATTTGGGCGCAGATTACCGTTTCGACGATATTTCCGTTTATGAAAAATGGTACAAAGTTCCCCATACACACAAAGACGCAAAACGGGTTTACGGATTGGCGGAAATTTATCGGGATAAGATAAAGGAAGCAAAAATTATTGGCAACGCTGGCTGTTACACTACCGCAAGCATTTTGGCGCTTGCGCCCTTAGTAAAAAATCATTTGGTTGAAACGAACACCATAATCATCGACGCTAAATCCGGGGTATCCGGGGCGGGACGCTCCGCAAAGCAGGCGAATTTATTCGGCGAACTCTGCGGCAGCTTCAAAGCTTACGGCGTGGCAAATCACCGTCATACCCCCGAAATAGAGCAGGCTCTTTCTGATTTATCCGGAGAAAACATTCTTTTAAACTTTACGCCTCATCTTGTTCCCATGGGTCGCGGCATATTGGCGACGGCTTACGCAAATTTAAAGCCGAGTACAACGCCTGAAGATGTGGATAAGGTTTTTTATGATATGTACGGCGATGAATATTTTATTCGTCTTTTGGGCAGGGGCGGTTACCCCGCCACAAAAGACGTGCGCGGTTCTAATTTCTGTGATATCGCTTGGCACATAGACGAGCGCACAAAACGTGTCATAGTTCTTTCCGTTATAGATAATTTGGTAAAAGGCGCTGCGGGACAAGCGGTACAGAATTTCAACATAGCGTTTGGAATTGACGAAAAAGAGGGACTCGATTATGTCCCGGTTTATCCTTAATTTGGAGGTTATTATGTTTATAGAAAGCGATATGAAAAAAGGAGTAACATTTCCTAAAGGATTTAAAGCTGCGGGAGTCAAAGCCGGAATAAAAAAAAGCGGCAATCTTGACGTGGCTGTTGTATATTCGGAAAAAGATGCAGCGGTAGCGGGAGTTTTCACCACAAACCAGGTAGCAGCCGCGCCAGTTTATGTTTCAAAGGAAACCATAGCAAACAAAAAAGCCCGCGTTATCGTGGCTAACGCGGGTTGTGCCAACGCTTGCACAGGCGAAGAAGGCATGAAAAACGCCCGCTTGATGGCAAAAATCGCCGCAACGGAACTTAAATGCGATGAAAAGGAAGTGGCTGTGGCTTCAACCGGCATAATAGGCGCGCAACTTCCCATGGATAAGATGGAAAAAGGCATAAAAGACGCAGTTAAGGAACTTTCCGTTGAAGGGGGCGTTAACGCTTCCAACGCCATTATTACCACAGACACGAAACCAAAAACTCTTGCCTACGAATTGACTTTAGGCGGCAAACCTGTCCGCATAGGGGCTATGGCAAAAGGTTCGGGGATGATTCAACCCAACATGGCGACCATGCTCGCCTTTATTACGACAGACGCAAATATTAAGCAGGAACTTTTGCAAGACGCTCTTTCAAAAACGGCGGAGATTACTTTCAACATGATTTCCGTTGACGGCGACATGAGCACCAACGATATGGCGGTGGTTTTAGCAAACGGGGCTGCGGATAATCCTGAAATAACCGAAAAAGACGAAGATTATAAAACTTTTTGCCACGCTCTTTTCGAGGTTTGCGAAAACCTTGCAAAACGCATAGCCGCAGACGGCGAAGGGGCTACCAAATTTTTAACGGTAAACGTAACGAACGCCAAAAATTTCAACGATGCAAAAACGATAGCTATGAGCGTCGCAAAATCTCCATTGGTAAAAACCGCTTTCTTCGGCGAAGACCCGAACTGGGGACGGGTTATTTGCGCCGTTGGGTATGCGGGCGTTGACATGAACCCTGATAAAGTGTCGATAAAATTCGGCGACGTTCCAGTATATGAAAAGGGTCAGGGCGCATCACACGACGACGAGGCGTTGAAAAAAGTTATGGCGGCTCACGACATAGCGATAAACATCGACATGAACGACGGGGATGCGAACGCTACAGTTTGGACCTGCGATTTCTCATACGAATATGTAAAAATCAACGGCGAATATCATACTTAAAACGGTTGGAGCGTGAAAATATGTACAGCGCAGAAGAACAGGCAGAGATTTTGGTTGACGCTCTGCCTTTCATAAGGGAATTTTACGGGAAAACCATCGTTATTAAATACGGCGGCAATGCCATGATAAACGATGAGCTAAAAGAAAAAGTAATGAAAGACATCGCCCTGATGAAATATGTTGGGATAAAACCTGTTATCGTTCACGGCGGCGGTCCCGAAATTACGGGGTTTTTAAAGAAAGTGGGGAAAGAATCTTCCTTTGTCAGCGGATTAAGGGTAACGGACGAAGAAACCGTAGAAATAGCCGAAATGGTGCTGGACGGTAAGATAAATTCCGAGATTGTAAACAGATTAAACCGTTCGGGAGTGCGAGCAGTTGGTTTAAGCGGAAAAGATGCGGGACTCATTCGGGCAAAGAAGAAACTTGCCACAGTTTACGAAGGCGATGAGAAAAAACGGGTAGACATCGGCTATGTCGGTCAGATTGTAAGCGTTGACAGCTCTGTTTTGGAAGATTTGATGGAAAAAGATTATATACCCGTAATCGCCCCGATTGGAGTCGACGAAGACGGAGTAAGCTACAATATCAACGCCGATGATGCGGCGTGCGAACTTGCGGGAGCGTTAAAAGCGGAAAAACTTTTGCTTTTGACGGATATAGAAGGCGTGTATAAAGATTATAACGACAAAAGCAGTTTTTTGTCCTCCATCAGCGCAAAAGAAGCCATGGAATATATAAAAGAGGGAGTAATCTCGGGTGGCATGATTCCAAAGGTCAAAGCCTGCTTGAGAGCCATTGAAACCGGCGCAAAAAAAACCCATATCATAGACGGCAGGCTGCCCCATTCAATCATCCTTGAAATTTTTACTTCCAAAGGCGTTGGCACTCAAGTTGAAGGATAAAGGGAGAAGTATATGACGAAAGACGAAATTTTTGACCGGGACGGCAAGGATTATTTGCCCGTTTTTAACCGTTATAAGATAGTTTTAGAACGTGGCGAAGGCGTTTACCTGTACGACAGCGAGGGAAGAAAATATTTGGATTTTCTGGCGGGAATCGCGGTAAATGTCTTGGGATACGGCTATAAACCCTTGACTGACGCAGTTTCGGATCAAGCGAAGAAACTTATTCACTGTTCCAATTTATACTATACCAAGGCTCAAGCAGACGCAGCGGAAAAGCTTACAAAACTCAGCGGACTTGACAGGGCTTTTTTCTGCAATTCTGGAGCGGAGGCAAACGAAGGCGCAATAAAAATAGCGAGAAAATACGCTCATTCCATTGACGAAAACAAATCTGAAATCATAACGGCGTGGGACAGTTTTCACGGTCGCACCATAGCGACGCTTACCGCGACGGGACAACCCCATTATCAGGAAGGCTTTGGTCCGCTTCCCGCAGGTTTTTCTTACGTTAAATACAATGATATAGATGAACTTGGGGAAAAAATAAGCGACAAAACTGCGGCTGTCATGCTTGAAACCATTCAAGGCGAAGGCGGTGTTCACCCGCCTAAAGACGGATATTTGAAAAAAGTAAGGGATCTTTGCGATAAACACGGCGCGCTTTTGATTTTGGACGAGATACAGTCCGGTATAGGACGATCCGGAAAATTTTTCGCTTACGAAAAGTACGGTGTATCGCCGGATATTGTCACATTAGCGAAGGGTTTGGCAGGAGGAGTGCCTATAGGGGCCTTTGCGACGACGGAAAAAGTTGCGACAGTTTTAAAACCCGGCGACCACGGCACAACTTTTGGAGGCAATCCATTAGCTTGCGCGGCTGCCAACGTGGTATTAGACACAGTGCCTACAAAGGAATTTTTGGGTCGCGTGGAAAAAATCGGCGAATATTTTAAGAAAAAACTGTTTAAGCTTAAAGAAAAATATCCCGATATTATAAAAGATGTGCGAGGCGAAGGGCTTATGCTAGGCGCAGAGCTCACATTCCCCGGAAGGGAAATTGTGGACGAAGTGTTAAAAAAAGGCGCTATTATAAACGTTACATCCGGAAATGTGTTGCGATTTATACCGCCTCTTATCATAGAAATGCAACATGTCGATGAAGTTATGGAACTTATAGACGAAGTTTTTGCAAAAAAATAAAAGATAAAAAGAGGATTTTAAGCCATCCTTATAGAAGTTCTCCATAAGGATGAAGGAGGGAGATAGCGATGGTCAGCGATGAAACTATGATGTTTCGCTTCGGGGCGGATGAGAACCGTGCGGAGCATGTAATAGGCAGCACGGTAAAAGCCATGATTGAGAAAGGCTATAATCCCGTAAATCAACTTGTGGGCTATCTCGCTTCGGGGGATCCCACATACATTACGAGCCACAATGACGCGAGAAATAAGATAAGATCCCTTGAAAGGGATGAAGTGCTTGAGGAACTTGTAAGATTTTACTTAGAGAAACACGAATGAAGAGATACTTAGGCTTAGATGTGGGAAACGCAACCATCGGAGTTGCCGTCAGCGATTTATTGGGGCTGACGGCGCAGGGCGTTGAAACGATAAAACGAAAGAATTTGGAGAGCGATTTGCTCAGGTTAAACGAGCTTGCCAATCTTTACGATACATCTTCTTTCGTTATCGGGCTTCCCAAGCACATGAACGGCGATGAAGGGGAACGTTGCAAAATTACCCGTGAATTTGCCGACGAACTGAAAAAAAAGTTGCCGGAAGCGGAAATCTTCTTCTGGGACGAACGGCTTACCACCGTGGTGGCTACCAAAACGCTTGTAGCGGCGGATATAAGTCGGAAAAAGCAAAAAAAAGTTATTGATAAAATGGCGGCTATTCTTATATTGCAAGGATATCTGGACAGAATGTCAATTAAAAGACAGGAGTGATAAAGATGGCGGATATGGAAAATTTTAACGACGAAGATTTTATGGACGATGATTATATAGTGGTTGAAATGACAGACGATGATGGCAATGTTTATCCCTATGTTCAAGAGATGGTCATTCCGGTAGGCGACGATGAATTTGCGCTTTTGGTGCCGATGGACTCGGACGATGAGGAGCATGAAGAAGGTTGCGACTGCGGTTGCGAGGAAGACGATGTCATAATCGCAAAAATGGTAAAAGACGAAAACGGCGAGATTGAGTATATCGAACCCACCGACGAAGAATTTGCCTTGGTTGAAAAAGCATACGACGCTATGTTTGAAGACGAAGAGGACGAGTAAGAAAGTGAGGCTGTCGCTGACTGTTAAGCGGCAGCTTTTTTTAAGGCGGTGCCGACTTGATTAAAGAATGGTTAAACAATGCCAAAAATTGGCTTGAGGATAAATTTTCGTTAAACGATGAAATTTTTTCCTTTGACAAAAACGAATTTACCAAATTATTCAAGTTAAAATATATATTGCTCTTTGTTGCAATCTTTTTTTCTGCTGTTATAGCGGGAGCGGTCTACGGATTTCGAGAAGGAAATTTACCCGAAAATCCGGACAGGATTGTTTATGTTAAAATCACTCCCGGTATGAACGCAAAAGAAATCGGCGCTCTTTTGGAAGCCAAGAAAGTCATAGCCAACAGCAATCGCTTCTGGTTGCTCGCCAAATTCAGAGGATACGAAAGCTCTTTTCTTGCGGGAAGGTACAAATTCCACGAAGGGATCGGCACCGAAGCGGCTTTAAACAAATTAAAATCCGGAGAAATGGACGAGATAAAAATCGTTGTGCCGGAAGGTTTTACGGTGAAAGATATTGCAAAGCGCCTTGAAAACGAAGGTATTGCAAGAGGCGATGTGTTTTTGAAAAAAGCTAAAGATTTTCGTCCTTATGACTATATAGAAAAAAAAGACGATGTTGATTTTGCGGCTGAAGGTTTTCTCTTCCCAGCCACATACAAATTTGACAGCGACGTAACGGAGGACGAAATTTTAAGCGCTATGGCAAAAACCTTTGACCACCGCCTTACAAAAGCTATGCGCTACAGAGCAAAGGAAATGAATCTTTCAATTTACGAGCTGATTACCATGGCGTCTTTAATAGAAAAAGAAGCGAAGTTTAAAGAAGACCAACCTATTATCGCCCAGGTTTTCTATAAGCGGCTTTCGTTAAATATGCCGCTTCAATCCGACGCAACCTTGCAGTATTTAATGGACGCGCCAAAGGAAGATGTGAGTTTAAGCGATACAAAGTTGGAATCTCCGTATAATACATATCAAAATTCGGGACTTCCGCCGGGACCCGTGGCAAATCCCGGAGAAGACGCGATAAATGCGGCTTTATACCCCGCCGATACGAATTATCTTTATTTTGTGGCGGACAGAGAAGGGCATAATCACTACACATATAATTATTCCGACCATCTTGACAAGGTACACGAGGTGCGTTGATGGAAAAAGTAGAATTGCTTGCGCCCGCAGGAAATTTAGAGAAATTAAAAGCGGCGATAATATACGGCGCAGACGCTGTGTATATGGGCGGGAAGGATTTTTCGCTCAGGGCATTGGGGAAAAATTTTTCCGATGAAGAACTGAAAGAAGGCATAGAGTTTGCCCATTCTTACGGAAAAAAGGCTTATATTACGCTAAATATTTACCCTCATAACGAGGATATGGAGCGATTGCCAAACTTTGTAAGATTGTTGGAAGATGTAGGGGCGGACGCTGTTTTGGTTTCGGATTTGGGCGTGTTTATGACAGTTAGGGAAATTGCTCCTAATCTTCCCATACACATAAGCACTCAAGCGAACATAACCAATTACGCCGCTGTCAGCGCGTGGGAAAAATTGGGCGCAAAACGTGTCGTGCTTGCAAGGGAACTTTCCAAAGAAGAAATATCGGATATACAGAAAAGGACTCCCCTACCCCTTGAAATTTTCGTCCACGGCGCAATGTGCGTTTCATATTCGGGGCGTTGCCTGATTAGCGCCTATCTGACCGGGCGGGATTCAAACCGCGGCAATTGCGCTCAAAGCTGCCGTTGGAATTATGAGCTAATCGAAAAAAATCGCCCAAATGAAAAATTTCCCGTCGCTGAAGACGAACGCGGGACATATTTCTTTAACTCCAAAGATTTATGTCTCCTTCCCTATATCAAAGATGTAATTGAAACGGGAGCGGCAAGTTTAAAAATTGAAGGTCGCATGAAGAGCGTAAATTATGTGGCGACCGTGGTAAGAGCCTATAGACTCGCCATTGACGCTTATTATAAAGATAAAGAAAATTTTTGCGTTATGGACGAATGGTTGCACGAGGTGGAAAAAGTTTCACATCGCCCCTATTGGAGCGGTTTTTTCTTCGGCGACGGTAAAACGGGCGGGCAGGTTTACGGCACTTCCTCTTATGAACAAGGCGCGGAGTTTTTGGGAGTTCTGCTCTCTTACGACGACGTTTTAAAGCGGGCAACGATTGAGCAGCGAGGATGTCTGAATGAAGGCGAAGCAGTCGAAATTCTCCAACCCGAAGGCGAAATTTTATTCGTTACCGCAAAAGATTTACGAAACGATAAAGGCGAGAAAATCGAGCGTACTCCACACCCTAAGGAAATTTTCTCATTATCCTTGGATAAAAGCGTAAAAAAATATTCTATAATCAGAAGGGTACACAAATGAAAAAAATATTGGTTATAAACGGCCCAAATTTAAATTTATTGGGGACAAGAGAGCCTGAAATTTACGGTTCAGAAACGCTGAAAGACATTGAAAATCGCATGAGGAACTACGCAGGCAAATTCAATGTTGAAGTTGATTTTTTCCAATCCAACCACGAGGGCGAAATTGTCGATTCGATACAGGCCGCAAGGGATAAGTACGGTTTTATCATAATAAACGCCGCCGCATACACCCACACGAGCGTTGCCATTCGCGATGCGCTTTCCGCCGTTGAAATTCCTTCGATTGAGGTTCACATCTCAAACATTTATAAAAGGGAGCATTTCAGGCATAAATCTTATCTTTCCCCCGTTGTAACCGGAGAGGTAATGGGACTTGGAATCGAAAGTTATATGGCTGCTCTATTTGCGGCGCTCATAAAGATGGGGGTTGAAATTGAATAAATCAAGACTTAATGCCCTTTATTCCGTTATGAAGGAGAAAAAAGCGCCGTTACTTATCGTATCAAAACCCGAGAACATCCGTTATTTAAGCGGATTTACGGGCACTGATGCGCTCTTAATCATAACCGAAGGAGAACGATTTCTCGTAACCGACCAGAGGTACACGGAGCAAGCTACAACGGAGGCGCCGCTGTACGAAATTGTAAAACAGGAAAACGGGCTTTGGAAAAAGACTATAGAAGTTTTAACGAAACTTTTAAAACAACAAAAAAAAATCGCTTTTGAGGGAAAATATATTTCTTATTCGGTGTACGCCCTTCTGTGGGAAACCTTTAAGGGAACCGAATTTATAAACCTTTCGTTAGACTCTTTAAGGGAAGTAAAAGACGAGGAGGAAATTTCCCGAATAAAAAAAGCCTGCGCCACAGCGGATTTAGCCTTTGACGAGGTTTTAAAATACTTGCGTCCGAATCTTAAAGAGTACGAAGTCGCAGCTTTTTTGGAAAATGTAATGAGAAGAAACGGCTCGGAGCGTCCCGCATTTGATACAATAGTAGCGTCTGGATTTCGCGGCAGTTTGCCACACGGAATCGCTACGGAAAAGTTGATTATTTCGGGAGAATTTGTTACAATGGATTTCGGAGCCGTACACAAAGGTTATTCTTCTGACATAACCAGAACCGTGGCGGTGGGCGCCGTAAACGACGAAATGCGGCAAGCTTACGAAACCGTTTTAAAGGCGCAAAAAGCGGCTCTTCCATATATAAAAACCGGCGAAAGCGGAAAAAAACCCAATGAAATAGCGAAAAAAACCTTGGGCGAATATGACAAATATTTTTTGCACAGTTTAGGACACGGCGTAGGGCTTGAAATTCACGAAAATCCCAGACTTTCAAAGACAAGCGAATGCGACGCTCTCCAAAAAAATATGGTTGTCACCGACGAACCTGGAGTTTATATGGAAGGAAGATTCGGAGTAAGAATCGAAGACACAGTCCTTGTAACCGACAAGGGCGGCGAACCGCTTACAAAAAGCGATAAGAATTTAATTGAGATTATGGGGGTATAGTAATGATTTCGAGTACAGATTTCCGCACGGGGCTTACCATTGAGATTGACGGCGGCGTATGGCAAGTGGTGGATTTTCAGCATGTGAAACCCGGCAAGGGCGCAGCTTTTGTGCGTACAAAGATAAAGAATGTGGAAACGGGAGCAGTAGTTGAGCGCACCTTCAACCCAAACGAAAAAATGCCTGCGGCGCATCTTGACACCCGCAGTATGCAATATCTCTACGAGTCCGACGGCGCATACACCTTTATGGATTCGGAGAGTTATGAACAGACGGAGCTTACGAAAGAGCAGCTTGGGGACGCTCTTAATTATTTAATGGAAAACATGGACGTCAGCATCCAATCATTTAAGGGTCGTATCATCGGCATAACCCTTCCGAACTCTGTAAACTTAAAGGTTGTGGAATGCGAACCGGGAGTTAAAGGCAACACCGCAACCGGCGCAACCAAAATGGCAAAGGTTGAAACCGGTTACGAAGTTAAAGTTCCCCTTTTTGTAAACGAAGGCGATGTATTAAGAATAGATACTCGCACCGGAAATTATATAGAAAGAGCGTAAAAGTGAGCTGTAACAAACTGATTTTTAGTTTGTTACAGCTTCTTTTTTTATTTTTTCTCCATTTACATAATTTTTATTTTTATGCAGGAATATTTAACTTTTACATTGAATATACTATTATCGTCATAATAAAATTTTGCGTACGAGGTGTATTTGAAATGTTTAATATGTTTTCCGAAAATAAAAAGGTAGAATCAACTCCGGCTAAAAGGCTGGCAAATGACAAACTAAATCGATATAGCGAAGAAAAAGACGTAAAAGCGACGTACCTTAGCGAAAACGATCTTGACACGGATGCCCTAAGTCGCGCATTAAACGTTGCAGGCGGCGCAGCTTTCGTTATCGCTTTTGTATCGCCGGACTTATCGTTAGATTCTGTGGCCACAAAGATAAAAAAATCCATAGGCAACGCAAAATTAATCATGCTTACGACAGCCGGCGAGCTCTGTCGTGTAAATAGCGACAAAACAATATATCGCCCCGCATCTGATAATCGTCGCAAGATACTGTTGCAAGCATATTCAAGACGCATGATAGAAGCCGTTCATACCGTTTCAATTTCGCTTCCGAACGATGACCTCAGAACGGGCGATGTGCGCCTTTCCGCAAAAGAGCGAGTCGAAGCGCTTGAAAATGAACTTAAAAAGGTAAATCCTCCCTTTAGAATCAGCGTCAATCACACTTTCGCCTTAGTTTACGTAGACGGCGTTTCATCATGCGAAACCTTTGTAATGCAAGCGATGCTTAATACCGGCAGATTCCCCTGTCCGTACATCGGAGGCAGCGCCGGCGGTAAATTGGATTTTAAAGATACTTATATATATGATGGTCAGAAAACCCTACAACATCATGCGGTTATCACGTTCATAAGATTGAAACACGATTACCGTTATGGTATCTTTAAATCCCAAGCGGCAGACAGGCTAAACGATTCTTTTACCATAGGCAGCGCCAATACGTCTCTTCGATATATCGAAACCGTAGTAGTAAACAACAGCACGGTTCCTTTCGTGGACGTTTTGAAGGAAAAACTTCATGTAAATTCAATCTCTGCGCTAAATACAGCCCTTGAGAAATACACTTTCGCTTCGGATATTCGCGGGGAAAATTACATCAGAAATTTAATGAAAATAGACGAAGTGACCGGACGAGTATATTTCTTCTGTGACATTACTACGGGGGAAAAACTCTATCTATTACGTCGCACATCATTGGCAAAAACTCTTTCCGAAGACTTGAGAAAATTTGAAAAGGGTAAGCCCAAACCCATAGGCGCCATTTTAAACGATTGCCTATCCAGACGCCTTATGTACTCGGATGAAACAAATCATATCGACGAATTTGACGGTGTTGACATCGCCGGTTATTCAAGTTTCGGTGAAATTTCCGGATTGCACGTAAACGAAACCTTAACCGCAATATTCTTTTATCATGTGCCTTCGGGAGTCAGCTTTAGCGACGAATATATCGATAATTTTGCGCAGAATTATGCGGGTTGCTTAGACTATTTTTCAAGACGCATTATCGGCGCAAGCGAATATGCAGGTTCTCTTAAAGATGATTTAATAGACATGATGCGGAGCTATCAAGCAAAGATGCCGGGTATTACCGCCGCTATGAGGAGCATAGGAGATTGCGTCAACAGTATTCGTCAGATAACCCTTGATCTTTCAACAGCTACTGATGAACAAAACGCTGTATTTGCGGATCTTTTAAAGGAAAACCATGATATTGCGCCTAAACTTGAACTATTAAGCGCAAACACCAAAAAAATCAACAATGTGATGAAGGTTATAAGCGACATTGCATCTCAAACCAATCTTCTGGCTTTAAACGCAGCCATTGAAGCGGCTCGCGCAGGCGAAGCGGGACGAGGTTTTGCGGTTGTTGCTCAGGAAGTAAAAAAGCTTGCCGAAAACACCCAACAGGGACTGTCCAATTCTGACGAAGTATTGAAATTATTGCTGACAGACGTAAGCGACATAGAAAAGATACTTTCCAACAACAAGGGACTTGAGAGCAAAATAGAGAACTTTGAGGGAAATTTCGCTTCACGCATGAAAAATTTACAAAAAAATCTATCAGACGGTTTCGAGGAAATTGAAACATCTGCGGCCTCCGTCACCGAATTAGAGCGGCTCAACCAAATAGCGGCGAAAAAAATGGATAGCCTTACAAAAACTATCGAAAATATAAAACTGGGAATTTAATGAAAAGATGATTAAAAAATGGCTGTAACAGTCGTATGTTAAGCAAGCATCGACTATTACAGCCACTTTCTTTATTTTGCAGGAATCATAGAACGAATCCATTCTTCAAAACTTTGGGGATTACGAGTTTGAATAAGCACCACACCGGGACCTCTAAACCTGCATACAAGTCCTTCGCCGGAAGTTATGCTTGAAAGCCAACCGCTAGACGATGCTTTTTCTATTGTATAATTCATATAATCCGGCCATGCTACCAAATGACCGTTATCTATAAGCACCTCTTCGCCGGCTGCAAGATTTATCGGATGAATAACGCCATAACTGCTGATAAAAACCGTGCCTTTACCCGTAACTTTTAAGATAAAGAAACCCTCCCCAGAAAATAATCCCTGAGAGAGATTTTGTATTTTTGTATCTACTTGCACGCTCTCCGTACTTGCAAGATAACCGTCCTTTTGAACTATCAACCCATAAGTGCCGTCAAGTTCCACATCTAAAATTCCGCCGGGAAGGGAATGCCCCAAAAGCACCTCGCCATCTCCGCGAACGGCCTCTAGTTCTTGAAAAAAGAAACTCTCTCCCGCAAAAAATTTTCTGGCAAGTCCGGAAAGCACGCCGCCTTCCATTTTACCGTTTACGTCTATGTTGGAAGACATTGTTATCATAGCGTCGGATTCCGCTTTTATTCGCTCTCCCCTCTTCATACTGCACTTTAAAACAGGAAAAGCCTCGGGATATAAAATTTCGTATCTCATAAATCACCTCGTAAAAATAAAAATACCCTGATTTATTAAGCGACAATAAATATTCGACTTAATACTGCCTAATAAAGAAACAGACCTCTTTTTCACATCTTATTCAAACTCTATCGTTAATGGTTTTTTCTCTATTTTACATATTTATAAATTCGCTTATTTTCGGCTTTTTCCTGCTTAAAATTTAAGAGTTTACACGGCTGACAAGAATTTTGTTACTATTCACGGGTAGTACAACACGGTGATGCGAAAGGCGAATTAGTGCCGTTCACAGAGGACCTCTCCACCGCTCCGCGGTCCCCCTCCCCTTTCAGGAAAGGCACTACAGTAAAACAAGAGAGCCTCCCCTGAAAGGGGAGGTGCACGAAGGGCGGAGAGGTGGCAATGTTGCCTCGGGCGCATACTTTTTATAGGAGAGCAAAGTTTACCCGTGAATAATAACAAAATTTTAGAACGTTTTTAGAGCGCAAAACCCACCCGAAAAAATCACATTTCGGGCGGGTTTTGTTCACAAAAATATAAATTTTTTACCGGGCGGAAGGGCTTTATTACCGAAAAGCATAAAAGCGATACTTTCCACCGCCTCACGCCCTTTAATCCTCGCCTATTTTTCCGTTATATAAAGTTCTATTGACAATTCTATCCAAGCGCGCCTTGCGAAGTAGTACCCTACAACAAGCCGTTTTGGTGTTTTGTCAAGGCTTTCAATAGCGCAATCTAATTTCTCCAGCGTGCTTTTTATTCTGCTAATTTCACCGGAAATTTTTTCTATTTCCTCATCAAGCCGCCCGCGTTTCATCGCCGCCGCTTCTGTCGCCGTAAATTCTTTTGCGCCGCCGTTAATGCCTCCGTCATAGCGGGAAATCGCAACCGAAATATTATTAAGTTCTTGCCGCTTTAATTCCCAGACTGTAGATTTCAAAACTATTTTAAAACCGCAAAATTTATGCTATAATACCCCCAGCAACAAAAACCGAGGTGACATTATGCCGCAAAGCGAAACCATAGATGACACATTCCTAAAAAATAATATCGCCGCTTATGACGCAGTAGCAAAGAGCCTGCTATCCCGCAAAATATTTTTAGCGCGAATATTAAAGCGTTGCGTCAGAGAGTTTGCAGACTGTACCATTGACGATATAATGGAGAAATACATAGAGGATAAAGTTGAAGTCGGCACAGTTCCCATTGCTCCCGATAGAACCAACGCCGTAAAGAAAATCGACGGCGATAATGTCGAGTATAAGACTTTAACAGAGGGCGAAACTACTTTTGATATACGCTTCACGGCTTACGCTCCCACAACGAACGAGCCGATTAAGCTAATCATCAACATAGAAGCGCAAAGAAAAGTAAAACCCGGGTATTCGCTTATAAAGCGAGCGATATTTCACGGCAGTCGTCTTATGTCGTCGGAATATAATGTCGAGTTCGTAGAGCCAAACTTTGACGATATTAAGAAGGTTATTAGTATATGGATATGTATGGGTTCGCCGAATGTAACGGATAGCGGGATTACGGATTATAGTTTTGCCGAAAAGCCGACGATAGGCGATATTAGGAATATCAAAGAAAACTATGACTTAATGCAGATAGTGATGGTTTATATCGGCAAAGACCCTGCTTTAATCGAGGACGAGCTTTTGAAACTTTTGCATTTGGTATTTCGGGCGAAGTTAAACGCCGCCGAGAAGAAAGATAGGTTAAAGACGGATTATGGTATTGAAATGGATAATGAAGCGTTAAAGGAGGTTAATGTTATGTGCAATTTAGGCGAGGGTTTAGTGGAGGAGACGAGAGAAGAAAGAACTATAGAATTGACTGCAAATATGCTAAAGGAAAAAATTTCTTCCGATATAATATCTCGTGTTACGAGTTTACCGATTGACCAAATTACTGCAATAGGTAAAATGCGCGGTATTCTCTGATTCGGAGGTCGATTTTTCTTTCATAAGCTAACAGTTAGCTTATCGTTAGCTTATGAAATTTTATCAAAATTTATAAAAATGTGCGAATCAGTTTTTTACAAGTTCAATTTTCAATCTACGACAAGCGCCAGATTTAACGTCGAACATTTGTTCAAATAGCAAGATGGTGTGGTTTAGGGGAGGAATGCGATTTGTCATTTTTTTCATTTTTACTTCGTTTGACAAATTTATTGTGCGCAATTGTGGCTGGGCTAGGACTTATCGGGATTTTGGCCTTTGGTATTGGTATTCTTTTGCACAAAAATTTTAAGGATAAAGAAGGCAAGATTATTAATACAAAAGATAATTTAAAATCCTGTGTCAAAATGTTGCTCGTTGCATCAGTCATAGGACTTCTTTCTTTTGGTTCTGCCTACGATTGGCGTTCACCGATGGAAGTTATGGATGAATATAGGCAAGAAGAAATGCAGAGGGAGCAACAGAGGAAAGAAGAGCGACAGAAAAAGGAAAATTCTTTGATTCGTGAGAAAGAAGCCGCAGAACAGCGGAAACAAGAACAACTTGAAGCGGAACGACGAGAAAATGAAGAATTAAAAGGCGCTAGAATTGCTGAATGGTGCTCGCGTGTAGAAACGCTTATCGCAGACACTGACGAACAGTGGAATTACTGGTGGCCTATTGCTACAGGCAGTCACGATCCGAGAACCGATTACGATGCTGCCAACACGCTGCGCCTTAATTTACAAGACAAATTTGATGCTGTCAGTAAAGAGCATTACCAATCGCCAAAAGGCATTGATGAAACCACCCGAAAGAAGATGCAAAATATTATCGGCGACTTGTCTATGTCTCTTTGGAAAAGGATTAAAGCAGCAGAAGAATATGCAGATGGCATTAAAGAAGGGGATTATTCCATCAAAAAAGGTGAAGGTATCAGAAGCCGCATAAAAACCGCTGATAGCGAGCGACTCAAGGCGTTAACATCTTTACATGAACTAGAAAATTCCATTGGCATTACCCCGGGAACAATTGTCCCTTCTTCCGAGGCTAGCGTAAACAAAGGATTAACCTCGGGGGAAAGCAATGATGGGAGAAAAGTATCTAATATTTGACTATTAATGGAGGTTGCATTATGCTAACAACGAAGAAAATTTACCCATTAATGCTATCTTTATTGTTCGTATCGTCCACGGTTTCAGCGACCACGGGGCAAGAGGAGGAGCGAGCCGCTCCGGCAGAGGTTAATAAAATTATCGCCGATACCAAACCGGAGGTGAATGCGGGGAAGTTTGACCGACGCATTGAGCTTTTGAAGAAAGCTCGAAACGATTACAAAGGAAATTCAGCGGCGCAACGTCGTATTCTTAACGCTTTAGCTAGTACTTACGAGCAAAAGGGAGATATGAGTCAAGCGCTCTCTTATGTTAAGGCTGCCTATACCATTGACCCTAATTCATCATGGTCTAATTATCTTTTGGGTGTAATAAATTCAAGTCAAAAAAATTACGTTAAGGCCTTAGAATATTACAGCGTAGCTATCAAAAACGAAACGGATGCTGGGTTCTTATCGACAATTAACAACAATATAGCCAATGATTATTTTGATCAAAAAAAATATGACACTGCTATAAGCTACTTTAGCAATGCCATAGAGCATACGCATAGCAATGTTGATTATCATATGCGAGGTCGCTGTTTTGACGAGCTTAAGGATTATTCTTCTGCCATTAGGGATTACACCAACGCTATAAAGCAAAAATCGGACGATGTCGATAGTTATTTTTTGCGCGGTAATGCTTACGGACAAATTAAGGATTTTGCTAATTCTGTGGCGGATTATAAGAAAGCTCTAGGTTTAGATCCAAAACGTACACAGATTTATTTTCGGTTAGGATTATCCTTGCTTAATCAAAAACAATACGCTGCCTCAATTGAAGCATACAACATTTACATTTCGCACCATCCCAAAGATTCTGGCGCTTATCACAATCGCGGTTTGTCTTACTTTCACTTGGAAAATTACACTGCCGCCATCGACAATTTCTCTCAAGCCATTCTTCTTGACGTAAGAAAGGGCGTATCCTATAAAATGCGAGGTTTGGCTTACAAAAAAATAGGAAAGATTGAACAGGCTCAACAAGATATGGTACGAGCGAAAAAGTTAGGTGTGCGATAGCACATTTTGCAGAGGCGATTTATTATCCATACCAACTTCACTATCGGATTTTTCGGAATGGGTGACTCTCGCTAAAATTTCTTTTGAAAATCGCGCTAATGTAAAAAGTGTATTTAAAACCTTTCGACACGAAGAGCTCGAACAAATACTTAGCGACATCATACGCAATCGCTACAACGCCACCGATAAAGGCAATAGCTGAACCTTTATCAAAAATTATGGACGCAACAGCTAAACGCCCATAAAAAAGCCTCTATCCTGTGGAATAGCTACCCACGCGGCAGGAGCAGAAGAAGGACGGAAAGGAACTTTGTACTATGCCGATTATTTCGATGTTTTACGGAATCAAAATTTATATCTATGTGGAGCGGGACGGGAAACACAACACGCCACATATCCACGCATACTACGGCGAATCCTCGCTGGTGGTTGATTTCGATGGAAACATTATAGAAGGACAACTACCGAGAAAAAAGCAAGCCATGGTTATTGCGTGGGTTATGATGCATGAAGAGGAACTTCGCGCCAATTATGAACTTATGCTTGACGGTCAAACGCCTTTCCGTATTGACCCGCTAAGATAGGAGGATTGCCATGATACGCCCGACGGCAGTAAGCCCGCTACCCGATTACAAGCTATTGCTTACATTTTCTACAGGGGAGAAGAAAATATTTGACGTAACCCCTTATTTGTCTATGCCGTTCTTTGCCTCACTGAACGACAAGGCAATTTTTCAACGTGTATTTGTTAATGAATATACTGTAGAATGGGCAAACGGGCGTGATATTGCTCCTCATGAACTCTATGACAACAGCATCCCCTTATCTATGTTTGACAGCGATTTTACAAAGTTGACCCCGGCGGAACGCGCCCGCCTCGACGAATCAGAAAGAGATTGGCAAGACGGGCGAACCGTGAAAGCCTCTGAAATCGACTGGAATTAAGGACACGAAAAAATACAAACTACTTTACAAACGTACTCCCTCTTATACCCAAACAAACAAGAAGAACTGGCGAAAAAACTTGAAAAATTCGCTTCTCGTAAAAAATAGTACTTTTTCAGTACTTGTTAACCGTCAAAAAAGCCGCTATTCCTCATTATTCAAGGAATAGCGGCTTTTTATATCTCATTCAAACTCAATCGTTCCGGGCGGTTTTCCCGTACAATCGTAAAACACTCGGTTTACTCCCTTTACCTCGTTTACTATACGCGTTGTAACTTTTGCGAGAACCTCCCACGGAAGATATGCACTTTTCGCCGTCATAAAGTCGCCCGTTTCGACAGCCCTTAGCGCTACCGCATAATCGTATGTGCGCCCGTCGCCCATAACTCCCACGGAACGCATATTGGTAAGAGCCGCGAAATATTGCCCCAAATTCTTATGCGCTCCCGCTTTTTCCAGTTCCTCGCGATAAATAGCGTCGGCATCCTGCACAATTTTTACTTTTTCTTCCGTTACTTCCCCGATTATGCGAATACCAAGTCCGGGACCGGGGAAAGGCTGACGATTCACCAATGCGTCGGATAATCCAAGTTCCCTGCCGACTGCTCGCACTTCATCTTTAAACAGTAAGCGAAGCGGTTCCACAATTTCTTTAAAATCAACAAAATCAGGAAGTCCGCCCACATTATGATGAGATTTTATAACGGCTGATTTATTGAGTCCGCTTTCTATGACATCAGGATATATCGTGCCTTGCGCCAAAAAATCCACTTTGCCGATTTTCTTCGCTTCTTCTTCAAATACGCGAATAAATTCCTCGCCGATTATCTTACGTTTTTTTTCAGGCTCTGTCACACCCTTTAATTTTGCGTAAAATCTGTCCTTAGCGTTAATTCTTATGAAATTTACGTCTACTATGCCGTTTTTCCCGAAAACAGCTTCAACCTCGTCGCCTTCGTTTTTCCTAAGCAGCCCGTGATCTACAAACACGCAAGTAAGACGCTTGCCTATAGCTTTAGACAAAAGCGTTGCCGCAACGGAAGAGTCCACGCCGCCGGAGAGAGCGCAAAGCGCCTTGCCGTCGCCGATTTTTGCCTTTAATCGCTCCGCTTCTTCTTTCGCAAATGCGCCCATCTGCCAGTCGCCTTTGGTAGCGCAAATATTTCTTACAAAATTTCTTATCATCTTCGCCCCTTCCGCAGTATGGGCTACTTCAGGGTGAAACTGAGTTGCGTACAATTTCCTTGCGGCATTTTCCATTGCGGCAACGGGACAATTTGCGGTCGAAGCCGTCACCGAAAATCCTTCGGGCGCTTGCGTAATTCTATCCGTGTGACTCATCCAGCAAACGGTATTTTTTGAAACTTCGGCAAAAAGTTTGGAGCTTTTATCTTCTACAGTAACTTCCGTATGTCCATATTCGCTTGTATCCGCCTTTTCGACTCTGCCGCCCAAAAGGTGCGCCATGAGCTGCGAACCGTAACAAATACCCAAGATGGGAACGCCAAGATTAAAAAGCTCTCTGTCGTAAGTAAGCGCATTTTCCTTATAAACGCTTTCCGGACCGCCGGTTAAAATTATCCCCTTAGGCGAAAGTTCTCTTATCTTATCAATGGAAATCGTACATGGATGCACTTCGGCATATACGCTGCATTCCCTTACTCGTCTTGCGATAAGCTGGTTATACTGTCCTCCAAAGTCCAATACCAAAATCAATTCATTTTTTCGCATACTTTTTCCCTCCATTTTTATGCAAGTTGTAAAGTGGACATTTTTTTGATTTTATCATATAATACATTCACTCGTAATTGAAAGGAATGAGACCATGAAAAAATTACTTTCCGTATTAAAAAATGTTTCCGCTGCGCTTCTTTTAGTCGGCTGTTTGGAAGGCGCAGGTTTTTGCTCGGAAATCCCTGTTCGCGGGATAGTCGAAGGATTTTACGGTACTCCTTGGAGTCACAACGATCGAATAGACATGATTCGCTTTGCCGCCAAACACCGCATGAACGCTTATATTTACGCTCCTAAGGACGATCCGTATCATAGGGAAAAATGGCGAGAGCCTTATCCCAAAGAACAGGAAAAGAATTTGTCGGAACTTATAAAAGTTTCGAAAGAAAATGGCGTTCGCTTTATATTCGCCATATCTCCAGGGCTGGATTTAAATTACGGGGAAGCCGGCGAGATCGATCGTTTGTTTATGCTTAACAAACTGGCCATTATGTACGACTTGGGAGTACGAGATTTCGCCATATTTTTCGACGATATTAAAGATAAAAACGCCGAAGGGCAGGCAGAATTTTTAAACTTCATCACCAAAACCTTCGTAAAAAAACACGGCGATATTTCCCCGCTTATCACCGTACCTACGGAATACTTTGCGCAAGACATCGAAAAGGACGGAGCCATAACGCCGTATTCGAAAACATTTTCAACGGCAACCGATCGGAGCGTTTTAACATTATACACAGGACGCGGCGTGGTCTGCGATTCGATACCGGACATTGAATATCGCGCCGTTTGTCGCATATACGGGCGAAAACTAGGTATTTGGTGGAACTATCCCGTAACCGACTATATGGAAGAAAAACTCGCATTGGGACCTATAGAAGATTTGCCCGTGGAAACAGAAATCCCCGCAATTTTCTTTAATCCCATGAAATATGCCGAAAGCTCCAAAATTGCCCTTGCCACCGGCGCCGCATATGCGAAAGATCCGGAAAATTACGATGCCGATAAAGCTTTTAAGAAAGCATTAAAAGATAAATACGGCAAATTGGCAAACGAAATGTTCCTTGTAGCCTCCCATTCCACTCATTTTGAGAACAGTTGGGCGCTTGTCGGCAGGGAAGACGGCAGAGAGTTTAACAAAAAAGTTGACCTTCTTTTTAGTCATCTTCCGAACAACGCAACCGAAGCCGAATTTAACGATATAGAACGTGAACTTTCCGCTCTTGATAAGGCAACCGTTAAACTTATCGCCAAACTTCCCAAAAAGGATTTGAAAGAGTTACAATCTCATCTAATCGAATTAAATCGGATGACGAACGTATCAAAAGACGCTCTGACACTTTTAAAAACGAAGGCAGCGGGTCATAACGACGACGAGTTATTGCAAAAAGTCCGCAACGGCTATGAAGAAACCCTCATTACAGAGAAAAAAGTCAAAATAGCCGACGGAAGTTTAAAAAAATTTATGAAAAAAGTGTTGGACTTCTGCGAAAATTAACCATGTTTTCTATACAGCGCAATACGACAGAGTAAGATAGTTTAATCAATATACACTCTAGGCACGCGCGAGCTTATTAAACAAGTTACTTCGTAATTGATCGTGTCAATAAAACCCGCCGCTTCGTCTATAGGCATGTCGCCGCCAAAAATTGTCGCTATATCCCCTTCTTTAACTCCTTCAATATCTGTTACGTCAATCATTACCTGATCCATACAAACGCGTCCCGCTATTTTAGCTCGTTTGCCCCTTATAATAACTTCGCCGCGCTCTTTGAAGGCTCTTATATATCCATCTGCATATCCTAGCGGAAGAGTTGCGATTTTAGAAGGTTTAGTTGCCGTAAATTCGCGTCCGTAGCCTACGCTTTCGCCTTTTTCCACGGTTTTTAAAAAAGCAATTCGAGCAAAAAGAATCATTGCTTCTTTAAGCGGGGCTTTATGGGAAACTTCTTTTGACGGGAAAAGGCCGTATTGTATTATTCCTGCGCGAACCATGTCAAGATGAGCTTCCGGAATTTCCAAAATAGCTGCCGATTCGGCTATGTGTTTGATTTCTATTTGTATGCCAAAATCTTCAATTTTTCTGGTAACTTTCAAAAAGCGATCAAGTTGCTCTCTTGTAAAACTTTTATCTTTTTCATCAGCCGCCGCAAAATGCGAATAAATACCCTCAAGTTTTACATTCGGTAGAGATACGATTTCTTTTGCGATATTAGGAGCTTCGCTTATGGCGGCTCCTATTCGTCCCATACCCGTTTCAACTTTAAGATGCAACTTGGCAGTTTTATTTTGCGCCATTGCGGCTGCGCTTACCGCTTTAGCTAAAGAAGAATCCGCCGTTCCCTGAGTTAAATCGTAATGCACGATTTCCGCTGCGGCAGATTTTGGAGAAATCCCAAGAATTAGTATCGGCGCCGTTATTCCTGCGTTTCGAAGTTCTATGCCTTCATCCGCCGTAGCCACAGCAAGGTAAGAGGCGCCGGCTTTTAAGGCCTCAATGGCAATGGGAATAGCGCCGTGACCGTAAGCGTTCGCTTTTACGACGGCGCAAAGTTTTGCGCCGCC
This sequence comes from Selenomonadaceae bacterium, assembly GCA_017634675.1. Classification (GTDB taxonomy): domain Bacteria; phylum Bacillota; class Negativicutes; order Selenomonadales; family Selenomonadaceae; genus RGIG9201. The sequence continues at coordinate 22,509 of JAGBMX010000001.1, forward strand.
GGTTATTTTTTCGTTTATAATCTTATAATTTTTTCGTATGGCGTTTAAATCAATTTGCGCCCAAACATCTCTCATAACAAATCAGCCTTTAAGCGCGTTTTCCACAGCGATTGCCAACTGATCTGCGCACGACGTTGGTTTACTGCCGCATCGATTGCCCTTTAAAAGCGCCACCGCATTTTTTGCGTCGGTTCCCTCTAAAAGTTTGCCTATCGCTGTTAAATTTCCGGGACAACCACCCATAAAAAAGACGTTATAGAGCTTTCCATCCTCTAAATCAAATGAAAGCTGTTTTGCGCAGACATTCTGCGGCGTATAAGTGTAAGATGCCATAAATTTACCTCCTGTTTGTAAACAATACACAATCACTTTCTTCTTTACACTATATCACATTTTTTTAAAATGTAAAAGATTGTTTGGCAACCTCTAAAAGCCATTATGACTCCCGCCCCTTCGTGACTGTAGTCATCAAAAGTAAGTTTTTAGAGATGCCCGTTTGTTATTACGAAACCCATATCGAAAGAAGGACTGTTTTTGAAGCATTTTTTTGTTTTTTTTCTTTTGATAAGTCTATTTTCTTCTTCAATTCTTTTTTTGTGTGAAAAAATGGATTTTTTAGCGTTAAGCGAGATTCCCTTTAACCCCCGTTTTGAAATAAATAGCGACGGTACGCTTATGCTTTCGTGGGATAGACCGAATTATCCCGTATTGTATAAAATTGAAACTTTTCAAAAAACCACCGGAATTTTGGAGGAAACCGAAAAGTTTCGCTCTCTTTACACTTCTTACACATATGATAATGCCGTCACGCTTCAAAGCGTTTCACTTCCGATTTTTTATCGTATAACAGCTTACGGTATTTTCGGCAGGGTGCAAGGTCCTTCCGATAAAATAGACAATCCCCTTTTTCCATCTCTTATTCGACCTATTTCCATATATGATTATGACGAAAGCAAAAAAGCAAGTCTAATGCCTTTTTTGGTTTGGCATAAAGTGCCAAACGGCGTATGCTACGAACTTGAGATATTATCGGGAAACCCGGATTCTGAAGGCGGTATAACTCTATCCAAAGGTAATCATCTCTTTAGTACCCGTCAGATTTTTACAAACGGTTATCAAGTTGATTTACGACCCTTTCAAAATAATCCGAAGCTTTATTGGAGAGTTCGAGCTCTCGGACTTCATCACGAGCCTATAGGAGAATTTTCCGAAACTAAGCCCATATATGTGGATAAAAACCTTCCTATTCCCGACAGACCGCTTATAAACGATTTCGATTTGATGCCGAATTTTGAACAGCCTCTTTATCCCGCTTTTGATTTTATACCTTTAAACGGTATAAACCGCTATGAAGTCGAACTTACGACGAAGTTGCCGGAGGTAGAAAACAACAAGGAACCCTCAAAGGATCGGGCATGGTTTAAAATACTTGAAAACGCAATCACAGCTTACGACGAATATCCTCGCCCATTCGCAGGACCTTATTATTGGCGGGTACGAGCCATCGACGCTAACGGAAACACCATTGGAAGCTATTCGAACACAAAAAAATTTGAAGTAAAATCTCGTGAAAAAAGAGTTCGGTTAGCGGTTTTTGGCGACAGCATAACCCATGGCGGAGGCGCAGTATCTTATTCACCGGCTTCCCTTGAGTACAGCTACAACACATATTTGGACATTCCCGCTATAAATCTTGGGCGCTCCGGCGATACCTCAACAACTTCCAAAGAGCGTTTTACCCGGGATGTGCTTTTTTTTAAACCAAAAAATCTACTTATCTTAACCGGCACAAATTCCCTTCGTACATCTCTTATTTCCGCAGATGATGTCATCTCGGACATTGACGCTATGGAGCGACTTGCGAAGGAAAATGATATACGTCCCATATTTTTAACCCTTATGCCGATTAATCCGGAAAACATAATGTTCGCTTTTCAAATAGAAACTGATCCGAAATGGAAGGAAAAACTGAAAAAAATCAACGATCACATAAAAACGAAACCATACCACATCGATCTTGAACCGTTTTTTTACGATGGCAACGGAAAACTTTCCGCAGAATTTTCAATAGACGGTTTGCACCCGGATATCAAAGGCAAAATGCTTATGGCGGAAATCGTTAATTTGCACAAAAACCTTATTCGCGAGTAACCGAATTACCAATATTATTACAAATATTACAGATTGTAGACAAAACGGGTTTTCCTCTAAAGATGAGGAAAACCCGTTTAATTTTTGTTAAAGCGAAATTATACAAAATAAGGAATGAAATATAACTTTTGAGCAAACTATCCCTTCCTTTCTTTTTTCACAGCGCTATTTTCTTTAAATTCATGCACGCAAAAATGAGCGTCGCCTGCATTTTTAATTTTGCAAGACCACGCATTGTCGCATATCTTAGTCCATGCC
>JAGBMX010000156.1 GCA_017634675.1 Selenomonadaceae bacterium
GAACCTACCTGCATTATCGATGGCATGATTTGCCTAATGATTACGAGGTGATGTCAGAAAATCATTGAGTCTTGTACTATGATTCGATTTTAATGTCAAATTTTTTTAGTTTTGTGTCCAATTTTTGTTGACCAGTGCAATTCTCCATTTTCCTATTCTCAAACGATATAGACCTTTGTATCCTTGTAATATTTTTATATCTCCGGATGGTATGCTTTCAATCCCTCTTTTTATTCGTTGTTTCGTTGTATAGTCCATAGCCAGTATTACTTTTACCGCCGCCTTAGTGTACTGGATATTCAAATAATCACTCCCCATTTTTAGTTATTGTCAGCCACACCCATGCGGTCTAGCGTATCTTGCTCTTTTCTATATAATCTTCAAACTGTTTAAATAATCCATGATATTTTTGCTCTATTACTTGCGCGGTACGCAATTCGTTAAAATAATCATCATCGTAAACGCGAAATATCACTCTATCGTATATCTCACCGTCTGAAGTTTGAATTTGCAACACTACATCCTCGTCTCCCAAAATTTCCAATTTACCCTTTTCTATACGAGCCTTGCCGTTAAGAATTTGAACATTCACTTCGCTGTCAAATTTAAATCCATAAACACCAAGATTGAATATTCTTTCATTTTTACGCCGTTTATAAACATAAACAAAATCATCGTTTACCGTTAACTTTATAAACGGTCTTATCGTATACTCCGGCAATACATCCGAAAAAATCTCGACCTCGGCAAATCCGCAATTATCCCCTTTACATTTTATAATTTTTATCGCTATTTCTTTCACATTTTTTTGAAGAGGAAAGGAAACATCTAAAGGTTTGCCATTATGAGGAAGCGATCCGCATTTTTCAATATGCCCATTATCAAAACCAATTTCAACTTCCTTAATCGAACCGCCGTCTATATTCCCCCACAATCTTATCTGCGCAACATTTTGTGGCTCGTCCCATTTAAATGTCAGTTTTTTCTCTTTATCTTTCTTATCCGGCAACCATAAATAGTCTTCCCATTTAGGAACCATAGAATGTATATCTGTCAAATTCAATAGTTGAAAATCATTAACCTTGGACGCATCTCCAGAAGATGCGGTAACATTTGCTTGATAGCTCAAACTATCCGTTCTACGTTGAAAAAACACTTCATCAGAATTTATTATACATTTTGCCTGCATATACGGATGTTGAGAACGATGCGCGCATATACCGGCAAATACCGGATTATTATCCAAAAAAGCGCCGCGACATTCCATAGGTACGGGAAATCTGACTCTTTGGTTCCAATCATAAAAAGATGTTCCTATTATATCTCTGCCATAAAAAGGAGTAGCGCCTATCTGCGGCTTTTTTACCGACAATAAATTATCTGCATAAAAATCCGGAGCATTATGCCAAGCGCAAGTGTAAGCAAACTTTTTATACACTTCCGGCTGATAGGTATTTCCTTTTTCTCTTAATATAGCCCCCATCGCTTCTTCAAAAACAATCGACAATGCTTTGTGATCTAAATGACAATCCAAATCAACACAAAAAATAATATCCGCTTTTATCTCGAGCAGCAAATGAATTAAATCCTCACGAAGATATTTACGGGCATACAGACTATGCCCCCCCCGATATGTTTTGGCGTAATCCACAAATCCGGAAGGAGCATAAGTTTCCGTGCGCCCATGAGGAGAAGGAACAGCTTTTTCCATCGAATAAAAATAACAATTTTCCTGATAAGTGTCGGGATAACCCAAAACAATTATATGATTTTTATCAACACCCATCAAACTCAAAGCTTGAGTGGCTTCGCCCAATCTTTCTTCTGCCGATACTTCGTAATCCCCGCTTGTACTGTAAGCAACGAAAATCTCCGCGCCCATACGAGCAAAATTTATGATAGACATCGCAGCTATATTTATTTCATCGTCAGGATGGGGAGCGATAATCAAAATGCGTTTACCACTGTAATCGCTATGAAAAAATGAATTGTCCGCCGAAAATTTATCTTCCATTGCTAAACCTGTCCCCTCTCCGAATTACACGGGATATACTTTTAAGTATTCTTGCACCGCATTAAGCAAAACTTGCTCTTTAGCACAGTTGCAAGCCACAACATCAAAATATTCTATAGTTCTCCCTGTTTTATACTTAAACTGTCGCATAAGATATGTTGTAAGATTAAGGTAAAAATCCTTTGTCCCGTTTCCTATAAAATTGCCAAAATTGTCAAAAACAAAGAAACAATCATAACCATTATCTTGTAAATATTCAGCCAAATCATAATAGCCAAGATAAGATTCCTCACTTAGTATCTCATGTTCAAAATAGAGTAGAGGTTTTATATCCCTGAGGATACCCCCCCCCGATTTTATAACTCGCCAATCAAAGCCGTCCGTATCAATTTTTATCAATTTTACATCCTCCGGTTTTATATTTTTTTCATTCAACGCTTCTGCCAAAGTTACGCCGCGCACACCGGATTCGTCATTTGTTTCAAGCATCTGATTTCCACCATTGTGATTATATAACGAATATTTTTTTTCTTTGTTATCCGATATAAAAACCTTTAAGGTATCGACGCGACTTTTCAATGGTTCAGGAAAACGCGCTATGTTTTTTTTCAGACAACCATAAAATTCATCTCCCGGTTCAATACAGAGAAATTTTGCCTGCGTATTAGGATACATCCACGCCACTGTGTCTCCGATGTTTGCCCCTACATCAACTATATATCCGTCATCAATAATGTTTGCCAAAAAAGGCAACCATCTGTCGTACATATCAAATTGAAGCGCCCACATCGGACTATCTGCCGGATATTCCAAATCCAAATCATTTATAGTCAAGTGCTTATTGCTATCCATAAATCTTTCCCCTTTATGCATTAACGTTTTACTGCGACAACTCCTATTGTTATAGAATAATCCGAATCACTGACATCCATCAACTCAATTTTAGGCAAATCCTGCAAAGCCATTCCCTGAACAAAAGCCGTTGCGGACATACTGTTTCCAAATGGGATTATTTTAGTATTTTCATCGCCAAAAACTTCGGCAAAAATACGTCCTATACCCAAATAAGTAAATCCCCAAAAATGCCCCCATCTTTCCATATCATAACGACTTATAGGAGAAATATTCGCTGCAACGGTCGCAAGCATCGAGCCGCCATCTTTTAGAAGATACCTTGCTCCGGCTACGGCTGTCTTTACATCGTAAATAAAATTCAATACCTGCGTACAAATAAACACATCGTATTTATTTTGTTGCAAAGTTTCTTTCTTTGTCAAATCCATCCCTGCCGAAAAATCCAAAATATCATGCGTCGCTTGCGGGAAGAATTTTTTACTATACTCGTCGTCCCCTACTTCCAATGTATGCAAAACCTCATTTACATTCGCCACAGAAGCCGATAAAAACTTTTCAATATAGTATCTATCAATCGGAACGCCACGGTCAAATCCAAACAATCTGCTCACCGGCTGGGTAGTGCTTATAAATCTTGAAGGCACAACTGAAGTTACATTGTATACCGTTTTACCCCCCATATCGTTTTTGGGATTTTCGACATTTTCACAGTACAATTCATAAATGTTTTTAGCCACTAAATTTGCGCCATAATGTGTCAACGCATTCTTTTGACTGGCTACAGCCGTAATATACATCTTATGTCTATCATTTATATAATTGTTTAACTGACTGCTTAACTCCGCAACATCGCCCAAATGATATATCGCGCCGTATTTACCGTTATCCAAAAGTTCTGTATTTGCGCCAGAGTCCGAAGCTATAACAGCGCATCCCGCAAGCATATATTCAACCGTCGCCCTGCCAAAAGCCTCAAACCTCGACGGCATAATGCCTATGTGATATTGTTTGATATAATCGCCCGTGTTATCTACATAGCCATGAAAGATAAACTGATTTTCAAGATTGTGTGCTTTTATGGCATTAAATAACTTTTCCTTGTAAGACGCATTTCCATCCCCTAAGAAATGAACTTTTATCTTAGAACGGGTTTCTTTTGGCAACATAGCCACAGCTTCTATCACATGGATTTGATTTTTTTGATCGTCAAGCAAAGCGCAAACCACAACATCAACCTGCGAACCCAAAAATTCCTGTTCCAAACGCTCAGTATAAAAAGGCTCCACCGATACGCCGTCATAAATGAGTCTTAATTTTTTCTTATCATCAATATATTCTGCATATTTATCACGAAGAATTTTCGATATGCAAACCACCGCTGCGCTATTTTCTGCCATAAAATTTATGGCATCTTTCATTGGCAACATAAAGGTTATACCATAACTTTCCTCCAAAAACTCCCTTATATGCCATATATGCGGTACGCCAAGTTTTTTTGCCACCCTTGCGCCCACATCCAAAACAGACGAATTTGTATGTATTTCGTCAATATCGCAAGTTGACAGCTTGTCTGCCAATTCATTGATAACAGCTGTCGGCTCTTGATATTCAATATTGCTGTCAGGAGATTTTATCCAACATGGGAAAACCGACGATATATTTGGTACTCCCAACCGATTCAATTCTTCGTTTATTAATCCATATCCGTTTGTAACCACAATCGGCTGAACGGCGTAATCTTGCCGCAAATCTCTGATATTGTCCAACATACTGCGATTCGCGCCGTATAAATCCGTATAATGAGTAAAATATGCAACGCGTATAACCTTTTTGGGTAAATTTTGAATTTGTCGCAACCATTTATTATTGCTTTCCTCAATACCCCCCCCCGGTATCTTTTACTTCCAACCTGACCCCGAACTCCCCGGCAACTGCGGCGACTTCCCTGAGCGTTGCCGTGTCGTTGTCGGCTGTTTTTACATACTCGTTTACATAGGTTAGCGCCATCAGGCCCAATACGCGAACCAGCGTGTCTTGCGGCGTTGTGGCTGAGATGCGGGAACGGACGCTTTGAAGAAATTTGCGTAAATCTTCGCTTAAACTTAATCGGGGCGCTTTTTTTTGCGTTGCGGCTATTCTTCCACCTACCGGGATCTTTATATATGACCCTCCGTTGCAAAGAACCGTCATCATAAAATCTATATCTTCACCTATGGTGAGACTATCGTTAAAGATTATCTTCCTTGACGTTAAATAACCTTTCCGAAAGATTTTTCCCGTAAGATTGGGATTTAACAAACCTTGCCCCATCAATTCGATTCGAACTTCGGGTCTGATATTTACAAACTCTAAATGATTAAGGCTGCCTTCGGATATTTTACTGTACCGTTTATCCCTCGATTGCAGAGAACCATTAGCGTCTTCTGCATACCAAAGAACGGGATGAACAGCGTCAGCCTTTGTGTTGTCTATATGATTGTAAGCGAATGAAATATAATGGGATTCTAACGCGTCACGTCCATCGAAGAACATAATATATTCCCCTTTGGCAACCTTTATCCCTTCGTTGTAGAAAGCGCCGGCAGTACGCATCACAGGCAGAAATTTTACCGTTGCTCTATCTTTAAGGAGAGACTTTGCTTCAATGGTGTCAACCGTTATAATTTCCAAATCGTCCCATTCGAATTTATCCTGGTCCATAAGGCTGCTTATGGTATTTAAATAATTCTCGCCGTTATAAACGACGGCGGTAAACAGAGGACGAGAAGCTTTAGGCGGCGGCAACACGTCCAACATGGAAGGGACGGTTCTCCAATTTTCAGGCAAAATATCTTTGTTGTTTATAGGCTGCGCAAACCAAGGAGCAGGCGCAATAACGATTTTTTCGGGATTCGCATCAAGCCAAGCGCCCCACCAGCTAAAGGACGAATTGGCGATAATATGAGCCGAGCAACGACTCATCAGGTACAGCTCTTCGTAGTCGTGGGCAATGCCTTTTATATATTCGGTGGAGATACTTTTAGGCAGGTTTAATTCCTTTTTAGCGGCGGCAGGTTCGTCGGAGAAGATAAAAAGAGTGAATTCTGAAAAATTTTTCTTAATCTCCTCAATAGCGTTGAGATAGTATGCCCCGGAAAGCACTCCAAAATTTTTCCGACAAGTAGGGTTTTTCATGTAATCCCCGCGCCTAATGTGAAGCGACACGGAATTTTTTGCGGCAAGAATACGCTTTTCCCAAATGGCTGCTTTTTTTTCAAGCGGGGCTTTCAGTGTAAACTCTTTCCGTAAGATATCCTCGATATCGCTAAAATACAAAGGCGACTGAAAATCGCCGCTAAGCAGGGTATCAACGGGAGAGTCCAAAATTTCCGGCAAGAACCGTCGCTCCGTTTCTTGTCCGTCGCATTTTTTTTGAACCGCTTCCGCTTCCTCAACGCTCGCTTCTTTTGCGTTAATGTTAAAAGCGCCAAGTTTATAATCCCTTAAAGCGTAATAATCGAAGGCGTTTTTAAGAACCCGAAGCTCCGTCCCTCGTTTTTCCGCGAGGCTGCGTCCCACGGCATACTGGAAAAGTTGATTTCCCAAGCCGCCTAAAAGTTTGGTGATAATCATGGTTATTTTTCCTCTTTATAACGATTTTATCTTTACTGTATTATATATTAGGTTTTGAATTTTATCAAATTTTATTAATATGAAACAAAAGGTTTTTAAAGGTGCCCAAAAATAATATCCTTAATAAGCCACAATCTACGACAGCATCTTCAAGAATTCCTCTTCGCTTATAACGCTGACTCCCAAACTTTCAGCCTTTGCAAGTTTGCTGCCGGCATCCTCTCCCGCTAAAACGTAATCGGTTTTCTTAGACACGCTTCCCGTGACCTTGCCCCCATTTTCTTCTATTAGAGAAGCAGCTTCTTTTCTCGAGAGAGTGGATAAAGTTCCCGTCAAAACGAAAATTTTGCCTTGAAGGATATTTTTGACGGCTATGTTGTCGGAGTTCATCTTAACGCCTACGGCTTTTAATTTTTCAATCAGCTTGATTGTTTCGTTATTCGCAAAAAATGCGCGGATGTTTTTGACGCTGACTTCGCCAAGGTCGGGTACCTCTAGCAGTTCTTCGTCCTTTGCGGCTATAATTGAATCTACGCTTCCGAAATGCGCTATGAGATCCCTTGCGGCGGCGGAGCCTATGCCGTCAATGCCAAGCCCTGTTAAAAGGCGACGCGGGTCGTTTTGCTTGCTGTCTTCGATTGCGGCAAGCAGTTTGTCCGTATTTTTTTCCTTGCCTAAAATGCCCTTTTCAACGAGTTCGTCGCGTTTTTTGTATAAATCGTAAATGTCTGAAATGTTTTTTATATACCCGCCTTCTATAAGTTCGCGCACCAGCGCTACGCCAAAGCCTTTTATATCCATAGCGTCGCGGCTTAAAAAGTGCAGTATGCGATTTTCGGCTTTAGAGGGGCAGTTAGGGTTTGCGCATTTCAAATCTGCGGCGTTTTCCATGCGTTCCGCTTTGCCGCCGCATACTGGGCAGATGTTCGGCATTATATAAGCCTCGGAATCCTGTGGACGTTTTTCTTTTACAACGGCTTTTATCTTGGGGATTATTTCGCCGGATTTATAAACTAAAATCGTATCTCCCAAGCGTATGTCAAGTTCGTTGATAAAATCCTGATTGTGTAGCGTCGCCCGTTCCACTTTTGTGCCGCATAGCGAAACGGGGTCAAAAACAGCGGTCGGCGTAATGCGCCCCGTGCGTCCTACGGAAAGTTCTATATTCCTAAGAACGGTTTCCTTTTCTTCGGGCGGATATTTGTAAGCCACAGCCCAACGGGGGAATTTGCTTGTTGCGCCTAAAAATTCCCGATGACGAAAACTGTTTAACTTAACCACTGCGCCGTCAATGTCGTAAGAAAGTTCGCCCCTTGATTTTCCGATGGCGTCTATCGCATCCCAGACTTCTTCTTCCGTTTTGCAAACTTTGTAATTGTGTATTATTTTAAGCCCGTTTTCCCGCATAAAATCATAGGCTTCGGTATGGGTCAGGAACTCTCGTCCTCTGGCCGTTTGTAAATTAAACACAAACATCGAGAGATTGCGCTCCTTCGCTACTCTCGAATCAAGGCTCCTAAGAGTTCCCGCCGCAGAGTTTCTCGGATTTGCGAAGGGTTTTAGCCCCAAAAGCTCCTGCCTTTCGTTTACCTTTAGGAAGGCTTCCCGCTCCATATAAACTTCGCCTCGAACTTCAAAGTAAGGGAGAGGCGTTTTGATTTTATGAGGAATATCTTTTATAACAAGGGCGTTTGCCGTTACGTCTTCTCCTTCCCTCACTCCGTCGCCCCTAGTTATCGCGTGGGTTAAAATTCCGTTTTCGTATCTAAGAGCAAGGGAAAGCCCATCGATTTTTTCCTCTACCACAAATTCAGGATTGTCAAGAGTTTCTCGCATTGATTTTACAAAGCTTAAAACTTCCTCTTTGCTGAAAACGTCCTGTAATGAAAGCATCGGAACATCGTGGGCAATCAACACTCCCGCTTCGCGCGTGGCTTTGCCGCCTACGGTTTGAGTTGGCGAAGTCTTGGTGATAAGTTCGGGAAACTCCGCTTCGATTGCTTTTAATCGTCGCATTAAAGCATCGTACTCAAAATCTTCAATTTCGGGCGCATCTTTTTCGTAATAAAGTTTGTTGTGCCTGCGGATTTCCTTTCTCAGCTTGGTGAGTTCCGCCTTTATTTCGTCGATTTTTGCCATCTTAACACCTACACTTTCTCGATTGGAGCGTATTTTTGAGTTAAATTTTTTACGCCTTGACCAGGAAACGCAATCTGAAGTATGGCGTTTTCACCCTCTCCTGTCGCGGAAATTATCGTGCCTATGCCCCACTTGCCGTGGCGCACCTTGTCGCCCGCTTTGTATACCGCGGTAATATCGGGTTTTATTCCTCCCGCCGGAGCCGGTTTTTTCGCCTGCGTAATGGCTTCATAGGCGGAAGGCGCATTTGTGAACGAATTGATTTTTGCGTTGAAGCCGATATTTTTTTGTTGACCATATGAAAAATTTTTTCCGTATTCGGATTTTTTTTCATTTGCCTTAGTTTCAGATTCTTCGTCCTCTACTAAATTTGCGGGAATTTCCTCCAAAAATCTTGAGGGCGGGTTACAGGTTTCTCTTCCGTACAAACTTCTTTCATCTGCGTAAGTGAGGTAAAGTTTTTCTTCGGCTCTTGTAATGCCTACATAACAAGCCCGCCGTTCCTCCTCAAGCTCGTTTTCATCCATTAATGTTCTGGCGTGCGGGAAAATTCCCTCTTCCATGCCTGCCATAAACACGATGGGAAATTCCAATCCTTTTGCGGAATGAAATGTCATAAGCGTAACCTTGTCTTCGTTGAAATTTGCAGAGTCCACATCTGCCACAAGGGCGACCTGCGCCAAAAATTCCTCTACGCTTGATTCTTGCGTTTCTTTTTCAAAATCCTGGGCGACGCCGATAAATTCCTTTAAATTCTCAATGCGTGACAATGCTTCGGGATTGTCGCCTTCGGCTTCAAGTTCCTTCAAATATCCCGTTTTTCTCATTACTTTTTCCACAAAAGCAGATATTGAAAGATTTTCGGCGTCTTCCATAAGTTCGAATATTACCGTTGAAAAATTTTCAAAAGCCGTCGCCGCTTTTTTTGATACTCCGACGCTTTCCAATACTTCCGGATTGCCTATGACTTCAAACAACGAGAGGTCGTTTTCTGCGGCAAACTGCGCCACTTTTCCCATGGAAGTTGCGCCGATGCCTCGTCTTGGTAAGTTTATAATGCGGTTAAGACTTACGCTGTCAAGAGGATTGTAAATGCACTTGATATATGCCAATATATCCTTGATTTCTTTTCTGTCGTAGAATTTTAGCCCGCCAACGATAGCGTAAGGCACGCCTACTTTCATAAAAGATTCTTCAATGACGCGGGATTGGGCGTTTGTGCGGTACAATACCGCTATGTCTCCGTAATTTTTGCCCTCTTTCTTTATCTTTTCCGAGGTAGTTGCGATAAATCTGCCTTCATCCCATTCGTTCATGGCGCAATAAACCGAAATGGCTTCGCCGTTTTGATTCTCCGTCCAGAGAATTTTCTCCTTGCGATTTTTATTTTCTTTTATTACCGCATTCGCCGCCTGCAAAATATTTTTGGTGGAACGATAATTTTGCTCCAATTTTATAACCGTGGCTTCGGGATAATCCTTTTCAAAATCCATTATATTTTGCATATCAGCGCCTCGCCAACCGTAAATAGACTGGTCAGCGTCGCCCACAACGCAGATGTTGCGATATTTTGCGGCAAGGAGTTTGGTAATCTGATACTGCGCGCCGTTTGTGTCCTGGTACTCGTCCACCATTATGTAACGGAAACGCTTTTGATACTTCTCCCTTACTTCCTCGTAATTTTTTAAAATTTCTACGGCAACCATTAGTAAATCGTCAAAATCCAGAGCGTTGTTGGCTACAAGTTTCTTTTGATAAAGTTCGTATACTTCGCCCACCTTTTTTTTATGAAAATCATGTGACGGTACGCTGTCTATAAATTTTGCGGGAGTCAGCATAGAGTTTTTTGCGCTTGAAACAGTATATGCGATTGAACGCGGCACATACTGTTTATCGCTTAGATTCATTTCCTTCAAACAAGATTTAACAAGCGCCAAACTCTCGCTTGCATCATAAATCGTAAAACTTTTTTGGTAACGACCGGTGACTTCAATTTCCCTTCGCAAAAAACGCGCGCAGAAGGAATGAAAGGTGGATAACCAAACATTTTCCGCCGTATGGCCTATAAGTTTTGCCGCTCGTTCTTTCATCTCCTTTGCCGCCTTATTTGTAAAGGTAATAGCTAAAATTTCATAAGGCGAAACCCCGCTGTCCAAAAGATTGGCTATTCTATATGTAAGCACCCTGGTTTTGCCGGAGCCTGCGCCCGCCATGATTAAAAGAGGCCCTTCCATGTGAGCGGCCGCCTTTTGCTGCATATCGTTAAGATTGTCTAACAGCGCCATTTTTTCACTTCGCTTTACAGAAAATTAAGGGCTGTGACTTTTCACAGCCCTTTTAGATGTAGAGGTGGCTTCTTCTTTCTTTTTTCTCTTTCTTTTTTGAAAAAAAGAAAAAGAAAAAAGAAAGAAGCAAAGAAAAAAAGAGAAAGAAAAAACTTTATCAAATTTTGATTCACAGCTTTGTTTATTACATTTTTATTAAAGTTCTTTTATTCGGGTTTAATTCTACTTACGGCTTCGGAGAGCGGCGGTATAATTTGTTTTTTCCGGCTCATTACGCCGGGGAGGTACATATGGTTGCCTTCGATCTCTTTTCTAAACGCCTCGCTGACAAGAGTTCTGGGCGAGCCTGTAAAGAGAAGATAAGTCCCCTCTTCGATAATGTTTGTAACCATAACGAGAGAAAGGTCGAAACCTTCCTTCTCACAAAGCGCCGCCATACTGTCCACAATTTCTTGCTCGATGTCCATGACTTCCTTCGTGTCCATAACGGAAATCTGGCTGACGATAACTCTGTAATCCCCTATCTTGAATTCCTTCATGTCGTTCTTCACAATCTCGGAAGGAGTCATGTCTCCAATGCCGGAACCCGCTTTTAACATCTGAAGCCCATAGTCGTTAATATCCACTTCGGCGATTTTAGCAAGTTTCTCCGCCGTTTTCTTGTCGTATTCCGTGCAAGTGGGGGATTTAAAGAGTACGGTATCTGAAATTATCGCCGAAAGCAAAAGTCCCGCGATGGAAGGAGGAATATCCACGTCATGCCGCCAGTGCATATTTGCGACAATGGTCGCCGTGCATCCGACAGGTTCCTGATGAGTGTATATAGGTTCGCTGGTTTGCATACCGCCAAGTCGGTGATGGTCGATAATTTCGATTATTTTCGCTTCTTCAATACCGTCAACGGCTTGACTTCTCTCGTTGTGGTCAACCAAAATCACCCGTTCGCGCTCCGGAATCATAAGCGCATCGCGACTTACAAGACCGATTAAGCGATTGTTTTCAACAACAGGGTAATTCCTGAAATTCGTTTCGTCCATTGTGCCTTTTATATCGCTTAATAAATCAAGAGGCTTAAACGAAACGGGGGCTTCGTGCATTATGCGGCGAATGGGTACGCATTGATTTATAAGCCGCGCCGCCGTGTATGTATCGTAAGGGGTGCTTAAAATGAAGATGTTTTTCTTTTTGCCTTCATCTATGACGGCAGGCGAAACTTGTCCGCCGCCCGTCACCACAAGACAGGAAATATCTTGGGCCAAGCATACGAGCAAAGTTTCCTCATGGCGATCGCCAACCAAAACTATATCGTTCTTTCCAATTTTGGATTTTATGGTAGCGACGCTACCCGCCGCTATTTTAACAGCGCCTTCGATAAAGTCGCTGTCAACTCCCGCAGTTAAAATATTTGCGTCTACGGCGCTTATGATGTCCCTGTACCTTACGCGCATATCGGCAAGGTTTTGCATACCAAGCTCTTGGAAATATCTCTGCGCCAAGTCGCTGACCGTGACGATGCCGACCAGAAGCCCTTTGCTATCCGTCACGGGAACGGATTTTAAATCGTTTTCCCGCATTATCTCGCCTAAGCGATGAAGCGTGTCGTGCTGATGGACAACAATGGTGCAGTCAAGGGCGATGTCTTTGACCCTCGGATAAAAATCCGATATTAAAAGGGGGCTTTCCACTTTAAAGTATTCAAGGGCAAACTTCGTTTCGGCGTTCACTTTGCCGGCTCTTGCCGCCACCACGTTTTCGCCCAAGGCTTTTTTCAGATGAGCGTAACCTATTGCGGAACAAATAGAGTCGGTATCGGGGTTTCTGTGTCCAAGACAATATATGGGTTTTTCCTGCATGAGAGAAATCCTCCTTTTAGTAAATACCAATATCCTATTTACAAAAATAGTTTCTAGCAAAAATTTATTTTCCCTTTAATTTTTTTAAATTGACCTAGGGCTTGTTTAAAATTTTTCTCTTGCAGGAAATTTGAATCTGATACCACAACATTAACGCTTAAATGCGAAAAAGAAACCTATATCTTAGTACGGGAGGCTCAAAGGCACGAAAAATTATCAAGGTAAAGCAAGATATTGCTTGAGCAATTCTTCGTCGGCGTTTATGGCAATGGTTTTTTGATGGGTAAAGATAACAAAGCCCGGTTTGCTGCCGCTTGGTTTTTTTATATAGCGACACTCCACCGTGTCAACGGGTACGTTGGTAGAACCTTTTGCCTTGCTAAAATGCACCGCAAGATTGCCCGCTAAAAGTAAGGTTTCTTCTTTGACTTTTTCTCCGTTAGTTCTTATTATAACGTGGGATCCGGGAATGTCTTTGGTATGCAGCCATAAATCGTGCGGCGCAGCCGTTTTGGTGGTAAGCGTATCGTTTTGAGCGTTGTTTTTTCCGACCAAAATGACGGTGCCATCCTGAGCAACGAAGGAGAAAGGCGCCGCAATCTTTTCCTTTGTCTTCTTAGTCGCTCGCTCTTTTAGATAATTGCCCTCAACAAGTTCGCGCTGCACATCATCTATTTCCGCCAGCGTGGAGCAAAAGGCAAGGGAGTTTTCAACGCTTTCCAAATATGCAATCTCATCTGCGTTCTTTTGAATTTGCTCAGTCAAGAAAATCTTTGCTCGCTTCAACTTATCATATTTTTTATAATAGTTTTGCATATTGGCAAGTAAAGTTATACGCTTATCAAGAGTAATCTCAACAGTTTCGCCGCTCGGGGAATATATGTTCTTCACACGAATTTTGGAGTCTGCATGATCCTTAAACTCATATTGATAAGTCATCAAATTGTCGGCTTTTATTTTGTAAGTTTCAGCGTTTTCCGCATCGCTTAACTCTTTATTTAGCTTGCGCAATTTGTTCTTAGCCCGGGACAACTCGTTTTTGACCAATTTTTGAAATCTCTCTTTATCGGGCGGCGTATAGCTGTATGTAAGCTCTGCCGCCTTATCCAGCAGCTGACTCATAGTATCAAAAGCAAGAGTCTTGGCCTTTAATTCGTAGTGGATGGGTATAGCCGCCAATCCCAAAGGCTTGTTGTTGTCGTTTAGGATGATGGTCGGGCGATTGGCGCTCTTTACTTCCGCCAATGCGGACGCTATTGATTCAAAATCCGCCGCATCAAGTTCATTTATGGATATATCGGGAGATAATCCGGCCAAATACGCGGTTTCCTTCGCATGAAGCGGACCGAAGCCTTGTATTGTGTTTATGAGGGCTGACAAAAGGTTGCTGTCAACCTCTGCTTTTAGCCTGTCGATGATGGTTTGAACAGTTTCTTCCCTAAGATTCAGTTTATTTTGAGGCTCGGGCGGCGCGTACTCGTGACCTTGCAGGATAACCCTGCTCTTGCTTCTTCCGGAGCCTACCTTACGCAGAGCGTCTATTACGATATTTTCTTCGGTTAAGATAATGTTGCTATTCTTGCCCATAAGCTCGACAATTATGGTTTTTACCGCAATTTTGCCACCTTGACCTAACGTATCCACATCGATTTCTATAATGCGTTCGCCTTTTCGTTCACGCACGGCGGAAATCCGTCCCGATTCCAACTGTTTCCTTAAAACCATGCAGAACATAGGCGGCTCTTTTGGATTTTCAAGGCTATTATTCGTTATATAAACCGATGGATTCTGCGGAGCCGCCGATATTGAGAGCAGTAGATTTTCTCCGGGTTTTCGGAGGGAGAGATAGATTATATTCTTGCAAGGCTGCGTAATCTTGTCGATTCTGGCAAAAACCAACGCAGCGTTTAGTTCCTGTGCCAAAGGCAACACGGAAAATCCTTCCAAATTCATGATTCGTTACGGCATCTGCTGCAAAAAGGATTTTTGAATCTCAAGATCTTTAATTCCCTTATTGATGTGATTTCTTTCTAATTTTAGATTCAAGAGTTCCTTTTGCTCTTTCAATTTTTCTTTGTCAGAGGACGCAGTCTGAACTTTCACCGTCTGATACTCGATTTTTATGTCAAAGTCTTCCATCTCTGCCTGTAGCCGTTCTATTACCTTGTCAACAAGAGATGAATTTTTAAGTTCCGCCAAGAATTCCATAGTTTCATCGCTGAGTTCTCCCGATTTTTCCCCGTCTTTTTCGGTGAAGAGCGTGCTTAAAGCGTTGTTAAAAGCGTCTTCCGCCAAAGAATCTTCAACGCCTTTTGTAAGAATATTTTTGGTTATCACAACCGGAGCTTTGGCTTTCGTATTCTTCTTCTTGGGGCCTCTCTTTTTTGGCTTGCGTTCTTTCAAATATCTTTGCAATTCTTCTTCGGTTATCTTATATCCTTCTTTTCTGGAAATATACTCAGCCGCTATGTCTTTGCTCTTTATCTTGCGACGAATGGTAATATCGCTGACGCCTAAAAACTTTGCGGCTTCCTTCACATTGTAAACTTTACTGCTGGACATGATGATCAATCTCCTTTGTTATTATTTCTTGCTTATTATATTATACAATATCATAAAATGTCAATTGACCGTAAAAAAAAAGGTACCCCAAACATCACTCTTGCAAATTCTTTCGCTAAAGGCTAAAATACACATATAAAATAAACATAAACAAAAAGCTAACGTCAAACCGGGAGGTTAATAAGTGGAAAGATTTTTTTTGCAGGTGTACGGGTGTCAGATGAATGTTGCGGAAGGGGAAAGTATCAGAAAAATTTTATCATCAAGAGGATATTCGGAAACGACAGATATGAAAAACGCTGATGCGATAATACTTCATACTTGTTGCGTACGCGAAACTGCCGAAGAAAAGATTTACGGCAAAATAGGCGAGATAAAGGGATTAAAGCGCGAGAATCCGGAGCTTATAGTCGGGGTTACGGGTTGCATGGCGCAAAAAGAGGGAGAAAACCTCTTTAAACGGGCGAAACATATTGATTTTGCGCTTGGTCCCGGTGAGATCGGGAAAATCGGTCGGGTTATAGACGATGTGAAAGAACACAGAAAGAAATTTTTGGGACAGGATTTAAAAGATTACGACGCCGTTCCCGTTGCAACGGGAAAAGCTTCGATATTTGTGCCTATAATGACGGGTTGCAATAATTTCTGCTCGTATTGTATCGTGCCGTATACCAGAGGACGAGAGCGCAGCAGAGAATTTGACGATGTATTGGCGGATATACAAAGTGCGGTACAAGGCGGCGCAAAGGAGGTTACTCTTTTAGGGCAAAATGTCAATTCGTATGGCAAAGATCTAAAGAGTAAGGATTTTTCGGATTTGTTAAGCGCGGCGGACAAAGTCGAAGGACTTTGTCGGCTTAGGTTTATGACAAGCCATCCAAAAGATTTATCCGATAAGTTAATAGATACGATGGCGGCGAGCGAACATATTGCGCCGCATCTACATTTGCCGATGCAACACGCATCTAATCGCATACTTAAAGCTATGAACCGAAACTATACCAAGGAACGCTATTTTTCTCTCATAGAAAAAATAAGAGGAAAAATGCCGAATATTTCCGTTACAACGGATTTAATCGTGGGTTTCCCCGGGGAAACGGAAGAAGATTTTGAAGAACTCTTAAAATTCCTCGATATTGTGAAATGGGACGCGGCTTATACCTTTATATATTCAAAACGCAGCGGAACTCCCGCGGCAGAAATGGATGAACAGGTATCCGAAGAAGTAAAGCGCAAACGGCTCTCTAAGCTGATGGATAAGGAAAACGAGATAAGTCTTGCATCAAACAGAAAGTTTTTGGGAAAAGTCGTGTCGGTTCTGGTTGAAGGCGAAAGCAAGGAAGAAAAGGTTTATCAGGGACGGACGGGAGAAAACAAGCTGACGCTGTTTGAAAGGACAGACGAAAATCCGGGAGATATTGTGAACGTGAAGATAACTGAAGCCAAGACTTGGCACTTAAAGGGAGAACGGATAAGATGACGGAGGAAAAGCTGACTCCAATGATGGAGCAGTATTTTGAAGCCAAGAAAAAGAACCCGGAGGCGATTTTGTTTTTCAGACTCGGGGATTTTTACGAAATGTTTTTCGAAGATGCAAAAATCGCCTCGGGCGAATTAAATTTGACACTCACCGGAAGAGCCGGCGCAAACGATAAGACCCCCATGTGCGGCGTGCCGTACATGAGCGTTGACGGTTATATCGAAAAACTTGTGAAAAAGGGATACAAGGTAGCGATTGCGGAGCAAATAGGCGACCCAAAGGCAAAGGGGCTGACAAAGCGGGAAGTGGTACGAGTCGTTACCCCCGGTACCCTTATGACCGAAGGCGGACTGAATGATGCAAAAAACAATTATATCGCCCTTATTATCGAAGAAAAAGATACCATAGCCCTTGCCGGGGGGGACATATCCACGGGAGAGTGCTTTTACGGCGTATATAACGGAACGGAAAGATTAATGGATGCGCTGTTCTCCCTTGAAGCCAGCGAAATTTTAATATACGGCAAATGTTCTTTTATCGAGGAAATAGAAGATTTCATTCGTTTGCGTCAACCAAATACTGCGCTGACTTCAATTACGGCGACGGAAGACGAGTTGACCAAAGAGGATTTCCCGAACGGCGAAATGCCTGCGGAACCAATCGCAAAAAGGGCAGTCGGCGCTCTGTTGAAATATCTCAGAAATACTGCGGGGGAATTTCACCATATTTCCCACGTCTATGAAATCGAAGGAGAAAAATATCTTCAACTTGACACATATACCTTGCGGAATTTAGAGATAACGAAAAACCTGCGCGACGGGGGAAAGGCGTCAACCTTGTTTGACGCTTTGGATTCTACCAAAACCCCTATGGGCAGTCGCCTTTTAAAACAATTTTTAGAACGGCCATTGCTGTCGATAAAAAGAATAGCGGACAGATTGGACGCCACGGAGGAATTTTTTGAGAATTTCGCCATGCGCGAGGATTTTTTTGCAGCAGCCAAAGAGATAAAAGATATGGAACGACTGCTCACAAGAATTTCCTTCGGTTCCGCAAAAGCGAGGGAGGTACTGCTCTTAAAGAACTCTCTTTTTGCATTGCCGAAACTAAAAAACGCCGTAGAAGACGCAAAGTCTAATTTAATAAAACAAGCGGCGGATGGCATCGGGGATTTTTCGGCGTTGGCGAAGAAAATAGACGATACGGTTGAAGATGAAACAAGCGGCAGAATCGTCAAAGACGGGGTAAACGAGGAACTTGATTCATACAGAAAACTTGCGGGCGACAGCAAGGCTCTCCTACAGGAAATGGAGGAAAAAGAGCGGGAAAAGACGGGGATTCGCGCTCTTAAAATCGGATATAACCGAGTTTTCGGATATTATATAGAGGTACGAAACAGCGGCAAAGATCTTATACCCGAATACTACGAAAGAAAACAGACTTTGGCAAATGCGGAAAGATATTCTACAAAAGAGTTAAAGGAGTTTGAAACCAAGATATTAGGCGCGGAGGAAAAGGCGGCGCAGCTTGAAGAAGAAGTGTTCGCAGCCCTTATCCGAGAAATAGGCGAAAATTTAACGGCGTTACAAGAAACAGCGGCGGCTGTGGCAAAGATTGATGTTTTCGCCGCTTTTGCGGAAACGGCGGACCGCTATCGTTACGTTAGACCAAAGCTTTCGGTAAACGGGGAAATAATCGTTAAGGACGGACGACATCCGCTTGTGGAGCGGCTCTTAAAGCATGAAATATTTGTACCGAACGATACGAAATTGAATCATGCAAAAAATGAACTCTTGCTGATTACCGGTCCAAACATGGCGGGCAAATCCACTTATATGCGACAAGTCGCTCTCATAGTCATAATGGCGCAAGCGGGTTCTTTCGTGCCTGCAGAAAGCGCAGTTATTACTCCCGTTGACAGAGTGTTTACAAGAATTGGAGCAAGCGACGATTTAATCGGCGGCGAGAGTACCTTTATGGTTGAGATGAAGGAAGTTTCTCATATCATTGCAAACGCCACGAGCAACAGCCTTATCGTCCTCGACGAGATAGGTCGAGGCACCAGCACCTACGACGGCATGAGCATAGCAAGAGCCGTGGCGGAGCACATTTCCGAAAAAATTCACGCCAAAACCCTTTTCGCTACTCATTATCACGAACTTACGTCAATGGAGGGTAACGGAATAAAAAATCTCTGCGTCGCTGTAAAGGAGCGGGACGGCGAAGTGGCGTTTATCCGTAGAATCGTTGAAGGCGCGGCGGATAAATCTTACGGAATACACGTTGGAAAATTGGCGGGTTTACCCGAAAGCGTGATAAAACGGGCGGAGATTATATTAAAAGAGCTTGAAAAAGAGCCGAAGCGTATCGCCGAAAAAAAATCTGCGCTAAAAGAAGATAAAGAGAAGAAGTCTGCCGAAAACATGGGCAATTTATTTGTGTCCGGCGTGTTGCGGGATTTAACGAAACTTGACTGTCTGTCCATGACTCCATTAGAAGCGATGAACACCCTCTTTAAGCTGCAAGAACAAGCTAGGAAGGAGATGGGTATAGGATGAAAATTGCGCTTTTGCCCGAAAGCGCCATAAACAAGATAGCCGCGGGGGAAGTGGTAGAGCGTCCCGCCTCGGTTGTGAAAGAATTGGTTGAAAACGCCATGGATGCGGGAGCGAAGTCAATAGAAGTGGAGATAGACGGCGGCGGCATCTCTCTTATTCGAGTCTCAGACGACGGCTTTGGCATGACGAAGGAAGACGCGAGAAACGCCATGCTTCGCCACGCCACAAGCAAATTGCGGGACGCAGGCGACCTTATGAATTTAAAAACCATGGGCTTCCGCGGCGAGGCGCTGCCGACCATTGCCTCAGTTTCCCGCTTTTCTCTTTTAACCAGAACGAAGGATGAGGAATTTGCCACTTTTGTTGAAGTTTTGGGAGGAAAACCCCCGACGGTAACGGAAGCCGGGGGCAGAGTCGGCACGACGGTAAAGGTTGAGGATCTTTTCTTCAATACCCCCGCGCGAAAAAAATTCTTAAAAACTCCTCGCACGGAACTGGTTAAGGCGCAAGATATCGTCGTAAAGTTATCCCTTGCAAGACCCGATATATCCTTTAAATTAAAAAGCGGCGGCAGAGAAGTCATGCGTACGCCCGGCATGGGCAGTTTGAAGGACGCCGTAAGAAGCGTTTACGGCGCGGAAATTGCCGCTTCAATCATACCTCTTGATTTTTCCGAAGATGACGTTGAAATAAGGGGATATGTGTCTAAACCCAACGTACTTCGAAGCAGCAGAGCATGGCAAACTTTTATCGTAAACGGCAGAGTCATAGAGAACCGCGCCATGGCAAGAGCCATAGACAACGCTTATCGCGCTCTTAATCCCAACAGCGGCTATCCTTTTGCCGTAATTATCGTAAATCTTCCCTCAAATTCCGTTGACGTAAACGTACACCCGCAAAAAACCGAACTTAAGTTTGAGAATGAGAGTCAAATTTTCCACGGGGTATATCACGCCATAACGGATGCGGTAAACGAGGCGAGTCGCAATTTATCCTCCGTGGCGGTTGCTGCGGACGCTCCCAAGTTAAAACCTGAAACGGAGCCGACAACAGGGGAAAATCGTCTGTTTGTTTCAAAAACTACCGTTATAAAACCTACAATTCTTAGCGAACAACCAGACTCTGCTCCCGTAAATGAAATTGCAACGGGGCAATCTTCCTCTATAGAAACTGTTGAAAAAGGAAACGACAGCAGTCCGCAACAATATGAAAACAACATCGATACCGCAACAACGCCTTTTGTGATGCCAATCGGGCAAGTCGGCAGATGCTACATTATCGCAAAAGACGCTCACGGGCTTTACATCATAGACCAGCACGCGGCTCACGAACGAATACTGTTCGACAGGCTTTCAAGAGCGGCCGAAAATATTCCGGCGCAACAGCTTTTGGTGCATCTAATGCTGACGTTTAGCAAGCGAGAAGCCGAAACAATCGAAGAAAACCTGGAGCTTTTTTCCAAATTAGGTTTTACTTTAGTGCCGAGCGGGAAAATGGTATTTCGCCTGGTAGAAATTCCCGTAGACGTACCGATAGGCGAAGCGGAGGAAGCCCTTAGGGAAATTTTGGTAAATATTTTGGAAGCTCCCGAAGTAACGGCTGCAACCATAAGAGAAAAACTAATCGCCGTAACCGCTTGCCGGGGCGCGATAAAAGCGGGTGACGAGCTTAGCATAAAGCAAATGGCAACTCTTTTAAAAGAGCTGTCTGAAGCGGATCATCCATATACCTGCCCGCATGGCAGACCTACCATATTAAAGTTTTCCACGGGGGAACTTGACAAAATGTTTAAGAGGACGGGATTTTAATTGAAATACGACAATCATATACACACTAAATATTCATCCGATTCCGAAATGGAGGGAGAAGAAGCGTTAAACCGCGCCAAAGAGTTGGGACTTTCCCTCGTGTTTACGGAGCATTTGGACTTGGGACTTCCGGGCGTACATGAGTTTACCTTTGACGCAAAGGGATATTTCAACGAATACGAAAAGTTTCGCGGGAAACATTTATCTTTGGGAATAGAAGTAGGACTCACAAAGGAACGCAGGGAGGACAACATAGCTTTTGTAAAGAGCGCGCCGTTTGATCAGGTGATAGGTTCCATTCACGTTCTCAGAGCTGTCGATTTATACCCGCCGGACATATACGGCAAACGCGAAAAAACGGAGCTTTACAGGGAATATCTCTACGACATGGCGCATCTTGTCTACCAGAACCCATATATAAACATATTGGCGCATATAGATTATATTGTAAGATACGCCACATACGAAGACCCACGTCTTTTGTACGACGACTTCAATGAAGAAATTGACGAGGTGCTTCGAGCTTTGGTTGTAACTGACACGGTGTTTGAACTCAACACGAGACGACTTAACGAGGAAGTGGCCAAAGAACTTTTCCCGATGTACAAAAGATACAGAGAACTTGGCGGCAGATACGCCACCATAGGATCGGATGCGCATACCATTGATGTTGTCGGGGCAAACTACAAATTAGCGGAAGATTTGCTTGAAAAGGCGAAACTAATCCCGGTGACATTTTTTGAAGGAAAGATGGAAATTTCTGTGTAAAACTCCGAGAATATCTAAAAAATCACTCTTGAAAAATCACTGCGCTCTTTGAGTCCCCCTACCCTGAAAGGCTAGGGGGACTTCACTTTAGGCGATGATTTCTAACGAAGAAAGCGCAAAGGACGAGAGAAAATCATCTTCTCCCCCAACGAACATTTTTAATGTCAAAACTCATATTTTCATCACTTGGTTTTTCAGTTAATACTTTATGCGCAAAAATAATTTAAGTTATTGTTACTATTCACGGGTAATACAACATAGTGGTGCGAAAGGTGAATTAGTGCCGTTCATGGTCGACCTCTCCACCGCTTCGCGGTCCCCCTCCCCTTTCAGGGGAGGCAACGTGAAGGTGAGTTTTCTATATATATATCCACAAAATGAGAAATCAGAGAGCCTCCCCTGAAAGGGGAGGTGCCCGAAGGGCAGAGGGGTTGACCATGAAGAGCAATATTTTTCTTTTTTTACTACCCGTGAATAGTAACAAGTTATTGCAGATTTTTAAAAAATAACTTAAATGTAAACTTGAATTTGTTTGCTTTTTATGATAAATTTTAAGTTATGGAGGATAAGTAAAATGATAACTGAAGAACTTATTGAATTAGCGCATTGGATTTTAGAAAAAAAGACAGAACGACAAGATTTAGAAATCAAAGCTGCTGACGGAGGTTGTCCAAAGCGTCTTTACGATACGCTATCAAGCTTTTCGAATCAGGACGGTGGCGGCATCCTCTTTTTCGGTATTGATGAAACACAGGACTTCCGGCTTGTGGGAGTCTATGACTTGCAAGATTTACAAAAAAAAGTAGTGGAACAATGCAATCAGATGGTTCCACCGGTTCGCGCTGTCTTTACGGTTGCCGAGATAAATGGTGTCAATGTATGTTCGGCAGAAATTCCCGGGATTGATTTATCCGAACGTCCTTGCTATTACAAAGGCGCCGGCCGCTTAAAAGGCGCCTTTATACGTGTTGGCGACGCCGACATGATGATGACCGAATACGAACTCTACAGTTATGAAGCCTTTAGAAAGCATCTTCATGATGACGAAAGAGAAATCCCCCGCGCTGAACCATCCGACCTTGACGAAAATCTGATAGCTTTATACATGGCCGAAAAAAAGCGAAACCGCCCGGGATTCGCGCAACTCCCCAAAGAACGCGTCTATGAGCTCTTGGATATTTACCGAAACGGCAAGCCGACTCTGGCTGCCATAATGAACTTGGGAATTTATCCGCAAGGATTTTTACCGCAGCTTTGCGTTACAGCGATTGTCGTTCCGGGAACGGAAATAGGTGAAACAGATGTCGATGATAACCGATTCTTGGACAACAAGCGCATTGAAGGCACCCTTGCCGAACAGGTAGAAGAAAGTTTGGCTTTCTGCAAACGAAATATGAAAACACGTACCGTAATTGATAAACAGACCGGAATACGACGCGACTATGACGAATATCCTATTGCAGCTATACGCGAAGCTATTCTTAATGCTGTGGTGCACCGCGATTACAGTATCTATACAGAAGGTACGCCTATACAGATTGTAATGTACCGCAATCGCTTGGAAATACACAGTCCCGGAACCCTCTATGGACGCATGACGATAGATCAACTTGGCATAGCCCGCCCTGACCTAAGAAATCCGGCGTTGGCAACTATGGCAGAATCACTGACTAATGCGGAAAACCGTTACTCCGGCATCCCCACTATGAGGCGCGAAATGAATAATTTTGGTCTTCCGGAACCTATATTCGAAAACAGGCGCAATGAATTTGTAGTTACCTTTTTCAACCAAAATACATCCGCAAACTCACCTTCACCGCTAGATAAAGAAACATCCTCATTGCTAGATAAAGAAACATCCTCATTGCTAGATTTCTGTAAAAAGCCCAGAACCAGAGAAGAATTAACGAATTACATGAACATAGAAACCTTTTCTTATCTGCTAAAACGCTACCTACAGCCGCTACTGGACGCGGGATTGTTGAAACTTACCATTCCAGACAAACCACGCAGCAGAAACCAACGTTACCATACCATTTCACAACAATAGACGCGATTTGTCGGTTTTCTGCCGAATGTTCTAATACGACAGTAGCATTTTATTTCACGAGGAAACTATTTTAGTTAATGCGCCAACAGTAAAATTCACGTCCTTGATTGTATGACGTTCTACCGTATAACTAAACGACGTATAACTTCGATTGGCTGTGCCCTTTAGGGTACGGTCGATTTTTTAAAAAGTATTTGACATATGTCGTAAACGTTGTATAATAGAGTATGTTTTGTTAATGACATATGTCAAAAAGTAGGTGAGCAATGGGCAGACCATTAAAAAGACGACGCGTTTGCGCCTTGCCAATCAACACTTGTTTTTTCCCCGAAGCAGTCAAAGATACTCCGGCTGTAAAAATTTCCTTAGAGGAATACGAAAGCGTTAGACTTTTGGACTACGAAGGAATGACACAAGAAGAGGCTGCAAGGCAAATGGGTGTGGCTCGTACTACGGTGCAATCGTTGTATCTTACGGCCAGGAAACGTATTGCCGGGTGTTTGGTTGAAGGTCGTCCGCTGATTATTGAAGGCGGCAACTTTGAACTTTGCGACAAATGCGACCAAACCTGCAAACTTGCCGAATTTAGAGCGCAGAAAGGAACCAATACTATGAAAATTGCAGTTACATACGAGGACGGACAGATTTTTCAGCACTTTGGACATACCGAACAGTTTAAGGTGTACACAGTGGAGGATAACGCCATAAAAGAATCTCATATTCTAAGCAGCAATGGCAGAGGACACGGCGCATTAGCCGTTTTGCTCCAAGAAGAAAACGTGGATACTTTAATATGCGGTGGCATTGGAGCGGGAGCAAAGACCGCGTTGGCGGAGGCTAAAATTGCCGTATACGGAGGCGTACAGGGCGAAGCAGATGCGGCGGTTAATGATTTTATAGCCGGAAAACTTGCTTATGATCCGGCGGTACGCTGCGACCATCACGAACATACACAAGGACACAGTTGCGGCAATCACGGATGCAGCGGTCATGGTCATGTGCATCAACATGAAAAAGAGCATGACAACTAAGGAGTTCATTGTAGTGGACGCTCTAAGTATATTCTTTCAGTCCCCTTGCAAATTTGTATCGCTGGTTAAGTTAATGACGAGAATTTAATCAACATCAACGATGATATAAGAGTTATGTATGGACGACACATATTGAAACGGCTTGCGTCAGCTATGTGAGGATGGCAATTTTCAGAAAGCAAAAAATGTGTACGGGAATTTCACGTTTTGAGCTACAATACGGCTCTCATCACGGTAAGGCCTCTGCTGTAATTAGTATGCACAGTGAAAAAAGGGTGAAGTGTCATGCAAATCGAGTATTTAAGGATTTGTAACTTTCGTGTATTCAACGATGTCAAAGTGGAAAAAATTCCGCAGATGGCCGTCTTTTTGGGAAAAAACGGCGCGGGAAAAACCACCTTCTTTGATGTTTTTGATTTTTTGCACGATAGCTTGAATAGCAACGTCCGTTCGGCGCTATCAAAACGAGGTGGGTTTAAGGAGGTTGTATCACGCGACCAAACCGGTGATATGCATTTCGAGATAAAGTTTCGTCCATCAACGGATGAGCCGATTATTACATACGAATTGACGATTGGCTTAAATGAGAAAAATCTTCCCATTGTTAAGAAAGAAATTATGCGTTTTCGCCGTGGTTCGTACGGTGCTCCTTGGAAAATTCTTGACTTTGCTTACGGAAACGGTGTCGCTGTTGAAGGAAATCTAAGCTCTTATGAAGATGTAAAAAGAAAACTTCGTACGCCACAGCATATCTCATCGCCTGATATTTTGGCAATCAAGGGATTGGGGCAATTTGAAAATTTTCCTGCGGTTGCATCCTTGCGTCGTTTGATTGAAGATTGGTATGTATCCGATTTTCATATAGAAAATGCGCGAAGCAGACAGGAAGCCAATTACAGCGAGACATTGTCTACGACGGGTGATAATCTTGCGCAAGTAGCAAAATTTATATACGACAATCATCGAGAACGGTTCAATACCATTTTAGAAGCGATGAAGCGGCGTGTGCCGGGAGTAGGTAACGTGGAGGCAACTACTACCGATGATGGGTATGTCGTTCTGCGTTTTCAAGACAGCAAATTCAAGAATCCATTTGCTGCCAAATTTGTTTCCGATGGTACGATAAAAATGTTCACATACCTTCTTCTTTTAAGCGAGCCAAATCCACACGCACTTTTATGTGTCGAGGAGCCGGAAAACCAGCTATATCCGGAATTACTGACTGAATTAGCCGAAGAATTCCGTCAATATTCAAATATCGGTGGTCAGGTGTTTATTTCCACCCATTCACCGGATTTTTTAAATGCAATCCACTTGGATGAGCTATATTGCTTAATCAAATTGGACGGATATACCAATATTGTCCGCGTAATGGATTTACCGTTAATCAAATCCCTTTATCAGCAGGGGGATTTGCTTGGAAGTTTATGGAGCGAAGGCATTTTATTTCAAGAAGCGACAAAGGCGGGGAGCGTGGAGAAATAATGAAACTTGTATTCTTGTTGGAGGAGCCTTCCATGAAATATCTTTTGGACGAGATATTGCCTCGTATTCTTCCTGAGAATATCACTTTTCAGACGGTTCCACATAAAGGAAAACGCGATTTAGAACTCTCGATTCCCAGAAAATTGCGCGGTTGGAACGAACCGGGAGATATTCGTTTTGTCATCCTCCACGATCAAGACAACAAAGATTGCATTGAGCTAAAAAGGCAGCTTTTCGAGATATGCCAAAAGAATACGGACCGTCCCTTCTTGATCCGTATTTCCTGTCAGGAACTGGAATCTTGGTATTTTGGAGACCTGAATGCTTTGGCGCAGGCTTATCAGAAGCCAAATCTATTACAGCTTTCCAGGCAGCGAAAATATAGGGTTCCGGACGCCATCCCTATGCCGAAAGAGGTTTTACGGAAAAAACTTCCGGAGCACCAACAGATTAGCGGAGCAAAAAATGTGGCACCTTTTATGGTTATTGAACGGAACACTTCTGTAAGTTTTCAGCAATTTGTACAGGGAGTAAGACGTATTGCGTCTCTTGGTAACGAAGTAGTATAATTTTAGTTAATCATAAGCTACATTGTGACAATAAAATGCCGTGAAATCATCGGCTATATTCTCCAAATCATCGGCATAAATGTACGGAAGGAGATATTCATCCAAAGCCTCTTCTTTGTCAAATTTTCCACTAAAATATTCCTCGGCGGACAACACCATCATATTGTGGAGACCGTTTTTCAACATTGCCCGCACGGTTATCGTAAACCATTTATTCTTGCGGGCAGCCTCATATTTTTTCGTTCCCAGTTCAAGCGTCACAATGTCTGCCGTTACATTGATTTCAATTTTTATGAGCGGACCTATATCATCGTGGCAACGAATTGATTTTATTTCCGTATTCTCCGCCCTTTGTTCGCACACGGACAATACACTGAAGGAATGAAAACCGTTACCGTCATGAGTTTTTTTCATCAGCTCCGTTATATCATTTTCCAACATATCCCTATAGTTTGCTTGCAGGTAGCTATTGAAATCCGCATAAACCATTCCCCGTTCCCCACTTCCTTGAAAAGAAAAAGCAGGAACCGCAATAAATAGCCTCGGCGATAATGCACCATCAATAATATTGCTCGATGTAGCCGTAAGCCTTGTCGAATACTTCCTTGTCCTTGATTTTGTATTTGACCCACACGACGCTACGAAGAGCCTTTTTTACTTCCTGTTTTCCGGCGGTCGTATTCTGCCAACCGTCAAAACGGACGATTTTTACAATGCCGTCAATATCCGTGACGATGCGCTCCACGATGACAGGCGTATTTTGGTTTTTGACACCATTGAAAAGTTCCGTAAGAGCCGCTTTGCCTTTGTCGATTTCTTCCTCCGGCACAACTTCTTTCTCAGCCTGCGCCGCCTCTTTTGCCATTTCGAGGAGTCGTTTTAGAAATTCGATACTGGTGATGAGCCCTTGCTCGTGCTTTTCGCGCAACCTTTCCAAACGCTCCCCCAATTCGATAAGCTTGGGGTCGTTGCCATGCTTTTTTATTCTCGCCATCAAATCAATTTCTACGTGCTTTGCCGCCGCTTTAGGGCTCTTGTGTTTTTCAATGAAGTCATCAATCAAATCCGCAGATAGGGACAGAATTTCCTCGTCCTCATGGGTTTTGCCCACTTCCAAGTTGGCATGGACAATTTCCATTGTTTTGGCACCTAATGCAGCCCAAATAAGCGCACCGCCGTTTCCCACCGGCTTGACGGACTCATAGACTTTGGTGAGCCATACATAATCAATGCGGAATGGTGTCAATATCGGGTCGGGCGAAAGCGCATTCCATGCGCGATTCAACACGCCGTAATCGGCGGCAAACTGGTCTTTTTCCTTATTGGTGGGAATGCACTCTTGCGCCGCCATAAGTCCTTCCCAGCCTTCTACAGTACGGTCAACTCCCATGAAATAGCTAAGACATTTTTTGATAAGCGACGGGATTTTCTTCTTAACTTCTTCGATGTTGGTGACAATTTTCTTCATGCTAGACTCGTCAAAATTAAGAGCTTTCGCCACGTTATCGAAAATGCCGATGTAATCCACGATAAGTCCGAAGTTTTTTCCTTCATCATAGGTACGGTTGGTGCGGCAAATAGCCTGCAAAAGGGTATGGTCTTTCATGGGCTTGTCGAGATACATGACTTGGAGGATAGGCGCATCAAAACCCGTCAAAAGTTTTGATGTCACAATGACTATTTGCAATTTGTCGCCGGGGTCGCGGAAACGGTCGAGGATTTTTGCTTCTTCGTCCTTGGAGCGATGATAGGCTTTGTATTCGTCGGCTTTATCGTTATTCGTGTCCATGACAATGGTGGAGTATTCCTTACCTAAAAGCTTATCCAACTCTTCCTTATATTTCAAGCAGCAATGACGGTCATATACCACAACTTGCGCCTTGTAGCCGTTGGGACGAATTTTTTCCGTGAAATGCTTGACGATATGGGCGCATACCTTGTGGATGCGCTTTTCGTCATACATAATCGCTTGCATATTGACACGTTTGCTTAATTCCGCTTTGTCTGCCTCGCTAAGTCCCTCGGTCAACACATCGAACTCCCTGTCCATGGTTTCCCTGTCCACTCTGAGGTCAATGGGTACCGGCTCAAAGTTAAGCGGCAAAGTTGCCCGGTCACGAATTGAGTCGGAAAAGGAATATTTGCTCATATAACCGCTACGGTCTTCCGTTGCGCCGAAAGTAGCAAAGGTGTTTTTGTCAAGGCGGTTGATGGGTGTTCCCGTAAGGCCGAAGAAGAATGCATTGGGCAGAGCCATCCGCATTTTGATACCCAAATCCCCCTCCTGCGTTCTGTGACATTCGTCCACCATGACGATGATATTGTCACGGGTAGAAAGTTCTCCTTCCACCTCTTGGAATCGGAAAATAGTGGTGATGATGATTTTGCGGATGTCCATGCGGAGCTTATCCATAAGTTCCTGCCGAGTAGCGGCTGTTTCCAGATTCCCCACATCAGAGGCATGGAATTGGGCAGTTATTTGAGATTCCAAGTCCAAACGGTCATCCACAATAAGCACCGTGGGATTCCGCAAATCCGGCAACATTCGCATCTTCACGGCGGCAAACTCCATGAGATAGGATTTCCCCGAACCTTGAAAATGCCAAATAAGCCCCTGCTTGGGATAGCCCACTCGGACACGATGAATCATCATGTTAGCGCCCTCGTACTGCTGATACCGGGCAATAACTTTATATTTTCGATATTTGCTGTCCATAGCGTAGAGCGTGAAAAACTGAAAAATATCCATGACTTTGTAGGGAGTAATCATATTCTCCACGCTGGTCTGGACAGCCACCAAATTCCCGTCGGACTTGTCATCGGTAGTATGCCACGGGCCCCATTTAGGCGCGGGCATACATACCGAACCGTAGCGATAGCGTCTCCCTTCGGTGGCAAAATTAAACACATTGCAGACAAACATCTGAGGTATGCTCTGCTCATAGGCATTGATATCCATTGCCCCGTCCAGCCAACTGATAGAAGCTCGAACGGGTGTCTTGAGTTCGCCGATTACAAAAGGAAAACCGTTCACCAAGAGTACAATATCCAGCCGCTTACCGCCCTGCATAGAAGGATATACCCATTGATTGGTTACCACATAACGGTTCTTATCGCTCATGCCATTGATTTCCGTGCCGAAATATTTTATGGGTATGTGTTCATGATTCTCGCCGAAAGGAAATGTGTTTTTGTCAAAGACCATCTCTTTGAATTTCTCGTTCTGCTCCACGAGATTTTCGGCGGTCGTGGTGGCAAACAACCGCCGCAGTTTTTCGATAACGTCATCGGCGCGGGAAGTGTCCTCGGCGATTTCCGGGTTTAGTTCAATGAGAGCCGCCCGCACCATAATTTCTTCAAAAGGGTCATTCTCGTTGCGGGTCAGTTCTTCCGGCGGCACATATTTCCAGCCGTTTTTGGTGAGGGTGTCGATTATCATTTTTTCTGTGGTATTGTCTTCGTTAAACATGAACAGCTCCTTTATTTATGATGAATGTCTTAATGTCATTATGTGTCTAATCAAGAAATCAATAGATTGTTTCAGTTCTGTATCAGTATAGTTTCTACTATTATTATCTGGATGATCAATAGCATTACGAATATATGTTGGTAGTGACTCTGTAATAGTTCTTCCATCTCTTGTGGAATTTTTATTAGGTAATCCTTCCCGTAAAGCTAAAGGACTGAGATAACGCTCCATATCTTGTATATGACTTTTTCCAGCAAGCGATTGCATATATCCATAAAGTTGAATATGATAATCTATCGAGTAAATATTAAATGCTTGAAAATTTACTTCTGCAGCGGTAATGATAGGCAAAATATAAGGCGCACTTGAAGGTTTAGAGATAATTCTTCCATTTTCGTTTTTAAGAATTATCACTAAAGTATTTTCGGCATCTTTCAACGCTTCACGAATAACATACTCGGAGTGTGTGGCTATAATCAGTTGAGCTTTTTGTTCGTTATTTTTGATAAACAAATTTTTATAAAATGACAATATTTTTTCTTGCCATTTTGGATGCATACTAAGTTCCGGCTCATCAATTAAAACAATACCACCGTCCATTTTACCAATGTTACGTAATAAATAAGCACCTCTAAAAACGATTTGTTTTTCTCCCGTACTCAAATCATCTATAGAAATTGTATGATTATGTTTTTTAAATATAACGCGCTGTTGTCCCGCTGTTCCGTCTATAGAATCGTATTTTACATGGTCAAAAAAATTATTGAATGCTGACTGAAATCGGTACATTTTTGATTGCGGCTCAAAATCCGTCCATCGTGTTTTATCATTGTTTCTAGCTTTATTAGCAAAAGTTACGCTATCCTGTGTTGCAATATCTATCAACAGTTGTTTAATAATTGTAAAATCGTTATTGTCATCGAAAGAATACTGCGTTGTATCTATTTGTTGTGAAGTAACATTCTGTATATCCATAGTATCAAATTTAGATTTAGCACTTGAATAAACACAACCATAAGATCTAATATCTTCCGCGTCCTTCTTCACTATTTCGGGGTTATTATTGTGATTAGTACGAATCTCCTTTACTTGAATTTGTGTTGCTTCTTTTCTGGTATGAAATCCGAAATTAGCATACTCTACTATTGGCTCAATGCGAAACGATTTATTATTCGCATCATATTCCATATATTCAAAAGGTTCTATTGAGCGTCCTATTAAAAATTGTCCGATAGTTTCTAAGATCGTAGTCTTTCCGGTTCCGTTCTCACCTGCTAAAATAATTGTGGAATATGCACTCCCATCTGGCTTGCAGAAATATAAATTAAGATTTCCTAAAGCCTTATAATTTTTCCATTGTACTTCTTTTAACATTAAAACGTCGCTCCTTTCACTTCAACCACTCCCGCATAACCGCCGCTTTCACGGCGGCGTGCTTTTCGACGGCTTCTTATAATACCCATTTCGCTCAAAAGCGGTTTTATATTGTAAAAATAGCTTTGTATCATAATTATAATGATACGTTGCAATCACTTAATATCTTCGATGAATTGATCAAGTAAGTAGACCCATTGTTTCTCGTCAATATCTAATGAGAATATTTCTGCTACTTTATTTTTTAACTCGATAATATTTGTCTTACAATTATCACTTCCATCAAGAATTGCACCCATTTTATTTTTATCTACTGCACATTTATAATATTTCGGATTTTTAAAATCAAACGAAGGTACATAAATATTTGTATAATCTGATTGAGTTACCCATGCTGCTCCCATCTCATTTAAGCATGCAGGACTTTCTAAATATTCGTTTGACCATAAAATTATTACAAATAGTTTTCTATTAAAAGCTAGTCGAAGGTATTCGTATATATTCTTATCAAGTGGAATTTTGTGTAATGGATGTGAAGTATATATGAGCTGTTCGTTTTTTATGCCCATTCCTGAAAATAATTTTTCTAAAGCATCTCCATATTTCTTGTTGGCCGAGCTATGACTCAAAAAAATTAAAGGTTCATTCTTTTCATTTTTGTTTGATTCATCTGAATTCACATAACTAAAATCAAAATTTTTCAATTCTATAAATAACTCATTTATAAGTTGCATATTTCTATTATGATCCTTTTTGTTGGTTACATGAATATTCGATTTTATATTCTGAATAGAATCATTGTACCAGTTAATTATTTCTTCCAAACAGTAAAGAACTGATTCTTTGTCTGCTTGTTCAACTCCTCTTTCAAGTCCATTCAAGAAATTTATAACATTACCATATCTTGTATACTGAGTAATCACGCCTCTAATTCCGGGAAGTTCAAGTCGTAGTTTTTTTAATGCATCCATTTTACTAATCCTCTTTTCACTTATTAAGTTAAATATTCCCTTATCAATGCGGCCTTTAGTGCATGTATATTATCTATGCTCTGCTGAAGTGCAGATTTCGATTTGTCGGCGAGTTGCACGAAGTCGGCGAATTTGTTTTGGATAGCAATGGGTGGGAGTATTATCTGAAACGGCTTAATCTTTGCTACTGTCAAACGTGTTATAGCCGCGCCTCCCATCATGGAGCGAATCATTTTATACATATTAGAATTATTCAGGACACCACACAAAAAAGCACCATTTAGAATATCACGTTGCTGTTTTATCAAAGCGACACTAGACAACAAAGAAAATTCTTCATGCAGGGTATTAACCATTGCTATACCAGTTGTAACTCCGTCCTTTATATATAGGACGTCACCATATACAGGATTACAGCGATTATAAATCTCTCGATGAATTTCCTCTGTTACGTATGTGATATTCGAGAAATCAAATCCTCCCTCTTTAATATTTTTGGCAGTAACATATTTATACTCACCTTTATCATAACTTTCAGGTGAGAAATGTGTTCCATCTGTTATCTTATCACAAACATCAATTAACTTTCTTTTCTCCCACCCCATCGGATTCGTCACCGGGTCGCCAAACATCTCGATAAACCGTGATTTGACAAGTTCCTCCGTAGCCGTAACCAGTTCTTGATAGGCCGTCCGTGTGTCCTCAATCGACCACAGCACATCGGCCAATTCACGCTGTTTATCAAGCGGTGGCAATTCGAACTCCTGTCGCGCCAAATCTCGCCAGTTGATAGTGGGAGATAAAGAGCCAACGGACAACGCAATAGCTGCATCAAGAAAATAATCGGAGCTGATGAACATGGGGAAGGAATCCTTGTCTATAATCTCCTCGTTAGGACGTAGCACCATGCCGTGCGCTGAAAAAATCCCGTCAAAAGGTGCGATGGCAACCTTTTTCTGATAGGCTCGCCGTTTACCGAAGAGCACATCCCCCTTATGCATGAGTAGTTTTTCGCCTTTGGGAGCAACATCCGAACCCCACCGAGAAACGCTCAAACTGCCGGAATCTAAATGTTCCAAGCCGATGTAGTTGAATCTGTCTTGTTCAGTAGGTTTCTTTTTAGTCGTGATGTTGACAGCAATTTCATCAAAACGATACTTCATTAGCTCAGACACCTTCTTTCAATAACTCGCTGAGTTCACTATAACACTTTCTCATTTTTTGCGACGACTCTTTCCAATCGTTAAAACATTCTTGTATAGTGCGTGTGTCCGTGACGCTTTCGTTCGTTTTAATCTGCACATAAAGCGGTATATTTAAGGAAAAGTCATTTTTCTCAATATCTCGTATAGATACCTTCTTGGCAAAACCTTCTTCGGTCTTATAGGCTCTATATGCCTTGGAAATCCGCTCGATGTGGTGAGGCTCCAAATAGCTCTGAGCATTTTGGCGAGTAACTTCGTTCAGCGCATTGATAAAAAGCACATGATTTTTATGCGTGTCCGGCTTTTCGGTGCGGCAAATAACGATACACGCCTCCATAGGCGAATTGTAGAAAAGATTGGGACCTAAGCCGATAACGCAGTCCACCCAATCAGAGCGCACCAATTTTTCCCGCATCTCCCGTTCCTCGCTCCGAAACAGCACTCCATGCGGAAAGAGTATCGCGCAGCGTCCCGTCTTGGGCTTCATGCTTACGAGAATATGTTGGAAAAATGCGTAATCGGCTCTTGACTGAGGCGGTACCCCCAAGATATTTCTGCCGTATTTATCCGATTCAAAAGCGGCGCGATTCCATTGACTCACGGAATAGGGAGGATTGGCGACTATCATATCAAACTGACGGAGCTTGCCGTTCTCCGTGAAAGCGGGATTCGCTAGCGTATCTCCGTTTACAATTTCAAAATCCTCAATTCCATGCAAAAAGAGATTCATACGCCCAATGGCGCTACTCAACATATTGATTTCCTGTCCGTAGAGGGACACATTCCGCCATTCCTTCTTCTGCCTTTGCAAATGCACAATGGCAGAAATGAGCATTCCGGCGCTGCCGCAGGTGGGGTCGGCTAAGGTAGCGGGTAAAATGATTAGGAATAAGTATAATGATTTATTGGCTGCCGACCTAAGAAAGCAATTTAGTGATGCGCAGGACAGCAGGAGAACGAAAAACAAAATAGAGGTGTTTTAATATGTTGTCAATATCAAAATGTGTGGTGGAAATGGCTATGAATTATTATGGTAAGGATGATTATTATGCCGATGATGCCAAAGAAAGCGATGTATGGCAGGGGAGATTAGCAGAAGAATTAGGTCTTGACGGGAAAACTGTTAATAAAGAAATTTTTGAGGCAATGCTCAAAGAAAGCGGTGAAAAAATTGCCGCTTTTGATCTTACATTTTCCGCTCCAAAATCAGTATCTATTATTGCCTTAATCGGTGATGAAAAACAAAGAAATCTCATTAGAGAAGCCCACGAAAAATCCGTATATGATACGCTTATGGAAATTGAAAAAAATGAAATTTACACCAGAACTAAAAAAGATGGAAAATTAAAAATTCATCAAACAAAGAAAATGTTAGTGGCAAAATTTCGTCATTATCTAAGCCGAGCTGAAGATCCAGAACTGCATACCCATTGCGTAGTTATGAACAAGACTGTTTTCGACGGAAAACAGTATACGCTGTTTGGCAAAAAACTCTACAATGTAAAAATGATTTATGGCGCAGAATATCGCGCTAGATTAGCGGTTGAATTACAAAGACTTGGCTACAAAATCAGCATAACCGATAAAGAAAAAGGTCTATTTGAAATAGCAGGATTTAAAGATGAGGTTCTGCGCAAATTTTCAAAAAGGCGTGCTGAAATAGAAAGTTATTTGGAAGAAAATAACCTTAGCGGAAGTCAAGCCGCCGAACAAGCAACATTAAAAACTCGAAGAGCTAAAAACCATGATGTAGATATAATTGCCAAGCGCGAAGAAATAAAAAATAAGCTTGTAGAATTAAATCAAGAATTGCCAAAACCTAAAAAAGAAAACAAACAAGTATTTACCATAATTGAAAAAAATCAATCTTATAATGAGGCGGTAGAGTTAATGCAGTATAAAAAATTTGCATGGACTCAAAAAGAATTTGAGGAAAAAATTATACAAAATGGCGTTGCCTTTGGTATAACTCGTGAAGAAGCTAAATGTTTTATCCAAGAGGATAATTCAATATTAAGGGCTGTTTACGCTAAAACTGGAGAGATTTTCTATACCACAGAACATAATATAAAACAAGCCCAAAACATCTTTGAAGAAGTGGAAAATGGCGTTATGAATTGGCACTATTCTGTTGAAAAAAATATTATTGAGGATAACATAAATACTATCGAAAAAGAAAGAACAATAACGCTAACTCTTGAACAAAAAGCTCTCGTAAAACATATTGCCGAAAGTAAAAACCAAATAATTGCCGTGCGTGGTCTTGCCGGAACAGGCAAAACTTTTTCTTTGGATATTACCAGAGAACTAATGGAGAGTCAAGGCTTTAACGTCTATGGTATGAGTATGAGCGGACACGCCGCCGAAGAATTAAAAAAAGACGCTCATTTAAAACATTGTTCCACAATCCATCACGAACTTAACAACGCCGAAAAATCGGCAGGAAATAAAATTGATGGCGAGGATTATAGTCAGAAAAATAAATGGAATTTTAACGGATTAAAAAAATCCGATAAACCGACAATATGGCTTATGGATGAAGCAGGACTTACGGATAATAACACGCTTGCTCATGCTTTGGAAATGATACGCTTGCGAGGCGATAAGCTTGTTTTGATAGGAGATGACAAGCAGTTGCCGCCTGTCGGTGTCGGTAACGCTTTTGCTGAGCTGATACAACAGCAGAAAATATCCACGGTTTTTCTTGATAACATTAGGCGTCAAGAAGATAAAAAGTTACTTGAAGCGGTAAAAGAGATTGTCGGCGGGAAAGTGGAAAAATCTTTAGAAATACTATCCCCCAACATCACAGAAATAAAGAAAAGCACGGACAGATTAAACGCTGTTGCAGAAAGTTATACCGCACTTGCCGATAAAGAACGGGCTGAAACCATAATATTAACAGCGCGAAATTCTGAGCGAATGAACATTAACATTAAGGTACGAGAAAATCTAATTCAGCAGAGCAAATTAAAGGAAGGTGAAGAATTTAGCATAAGTATAAAAAATAAAACAGAGACCAGAAATTTTGCTCAGGGCGATATAATTTTATTTTTAAAAAACGACCACAAATTGGGCGTGATGAATGGAACGAGAGGAAAAATTAAATCCATCAACGATAAAATATTTCAGATCGTGACTGTGGAAGGAAAAACCGTTTATATTGACATAAACCGTTACAATTCCATTGATTATGGATATGCCATAACAACGCATAAAGCGCAGGGAATGACGATAAAAAGAGCCATGATCAATCTTGACTCAAACGCTACAAAGCTCAACAATCGAAACGCCTTTTATGTTGATATATCGAGGGCAAAATCGGATATACAGATTTTTTGCGATGATAAAGAGAAACTATCCAAACAAATTGCAAAATTCGTTGAAAAATATAGCGTAAAGGATTTTGATTTCGTTAAGGCCCCAAGAAACGCCTATAAATTTCATTACAAACGAGATTCAAAAATTAAAAAGTAGCGTCCCGAATATCTTTGAAATTGCCGAAAAAACGATAGAACTTGCAAAATCTCCACTTGAAAAATTAAAAGATTTAAATCGGCTTGCAAAGTTTGGGTTAGAGAGTTTCGGAACAAAAAAGGAAAGTCAGAAACCCAAAGGAGCTGAAATGACTTTGTAACTAAATGGATATAAAACATTCCTTTGTTTCGCATTGCAAAGGCTACATCAATAAAACCTGCGTGTCAAGGGTGCTTCGCAGCGCTTTGCGCCAAGCCCTTGACACACAGGT
The DNA here is from genome assembly GCA_017634675.1 of Selenomonadaceae bacterium. Taxonomy (GTDB): domain Bacteria; phylum Bacillota; class Negativicutes; order Selenomonadales; family Selenomonadaceae; genus RGIG9201. Next base: position 37,837 of record JAGBMX010000156.1, read on the forward strand.
TTTATTGATGTTGAGGCAAATCAAGCGAAACAAAGGATATTTAGAGACTGTCCCAAATTCTGTGTAAACTCCATATCGTGATGCAAAATAGTTATTAAAAAACAAGAGGCGTAAGCCCTTGTTTCTCATAACAAATATATTTCTCTCTGCACATCAAAAAATCCTTGAATGTGCAGATTTTTTTTATTCCGGAAGTCTGTTGCTATGTGCCTAGATGTTTGAGCTATGTGCGTTATCGTTGACACAAGCTGTCTGGCGATTTCCAAAGTGATGTCAAAAAAATCAGATAGCCTTGTTCAATGGTTCATCTTTTATGTCAAATTTTTTATATTTCGTGTCCAATTTTTGTTGACAAGTGC
>JAGBMX010000157.1 GCA_017634675.1 Selenomonadaceae bacterium
CTCTCCCTCCGCCCTTCGGGCACCTCCCTCTAGAAGGGAGGCACTCGGATTGCGACTTTTGAGCCAAAAAATTTCAATATTTCCTCAAACCAAGCCCCCCTCTTAGAGGGGGGTAGGGGGGAGTTCCCCCTGACGATAGGTGACAATTGGGAGCAACAATAATAAGTCTACACTCTGAGAGTTTCATTTTTTCGAAACTCTCTTTTTTTATTTAGAAAAATGATACAGAAGCGCTCGATTTTTACGTTCTTCGGTAACGTTGCCTTTTGCTTGTAGGTTTATCCGGTTCCGTCATAACTATCAGCTGCTCTTTTAAAGCCGGATTTAAATAATTTTTTCGCAGTCCTAACAGAGATTTTAAACCTAAAAGTTTTAGCAGTTCCTTTGCCGTATATGATTTTTGGTATTCCATTACGGAAAGGAGCCGATTGACATGAGGATTTGAATCATCAGAGGACGTTTCCAACAGCTCGGTCAACACTTTTTCTATCATCCGCAACATGAACGTGATAAAAGCGCTGGATTCTCCCGCTGCGTGCGAATCGCTTATCGCCTTGTAATATTCGTTCTGAAAACGATAAATTTGATTTTCTATGGGAATGTACTGGAAAATTTCTTCCCAACGCATTAAGATTGCGGTCTGCCACAATCTGGCAATACGCCCGTTCCCGTCCGAGAATGGATGAATAAACACAAATTCATAGTGAAAAACCGAAGATAAGATAAGCGGGTGTACAGCGTTTTGAGAATTTTTCAGCCAGTCGAATAAGTTTTGCATAAGTTCTCGCACAAGTCGCGCCGGCGGTGCCATAAAAATACATTTACCGTCGGAGAATACTCCTTCTTCGCCTAAGCGGAATGCGCCGCTGTCTAAAACCAATCCCTTGGTAATAACGCCGTGTATTTTAAGCAAATCATTCATATTGTACGGATTTATGGCTGAAAGTTGTTCGTAAGCGTCATAGGCGTTTTTAACCTCTCTTATCTCTTTGACCGGACCGATTACGGCGCGCCCGTTTATAACATTGCGCACGTTATCTAAAGAAAGGGAATTTGCCTCTATAGCCAAAGACGAGTGAATGGATTGGATACGGTTGTTTCGTCTTAAATACGGCTTATTCATAAAAAAGCGCATATTTGTCGCCGCATGAACCTTTTTTTCTATCGCAACCGTTAAAGACAGCATCTCGTCCGTAATTTTGTACGGGGGATTATTTTCCACAACAATCACCGACCTTCTTGTATATTATCTTAGATACTGTCTTGTATATTTTTTTATCGCGCTCTTCTTTATCATTCATTTTGCCGCCGCTTTATTAAGCCTGTTCATAATAGCGACGCCAATACCTTTTTCCTCCACGGTTTGCGCAAAAATCAACTTTACCTCTGTTAAAGAGTCAAAATACGCCAATCCTTTATACAAATTCCCGGCAATCGCCTCTAAATCTCCCGTCTTTCCGTAACAAAACACATTTTCCGCAGGTATCAGTCCCGACAGCTTTTCTTTTACTTCGGCGCTTGCCAACACCCCGACGGCGCTCCTTGCCCCAGAGCTTATACAATCTACAATTTCCCCTGCCTCCATCAAACGAACTTCGGCGCGAGGCGCGTAATGTCGATATTTCATGCCGGGCGCTTTCGGGCGTTCATCTTTACCCGCCAAACCCGCGAAGTATATCTTTTCGCCCAAGCAATCCTCAAGCATTTCTTTTGTAACGGCTCCCGGGCGCAACACCGTATTTGTCTTAGCGTCGAAAATAGTGGATTCAAGTCCGGTTTTTGAATCGTCCCCGTCGATTATAAGCGGAATTTTACCCGACATATCCTCATACACCATCTTTGCCGAAGTGGGGCTGGGTCTTCCGGATAAGTTCGCCGACGGCGCCGCGACAGGCGCGCCCGCAAGCCTTATAAGCTCCCTTGCCACTCTGTGACTTGGTATTCTTACACCCACCGTCGATAGTCCGCAAGTAACTTTCATAGGCACATTATCCCTTTTGGGCAATATCAGCGTAAGAGGTCCCGGGGAAAACGCTTCGAACAATTTTTGCGCTTTATCATCCACAAAGGCGACTTTCTCCGCCATTTCCGCATCGTAAGCGTGCAATATAAGAGGGTTATCCTTGGGTCTGCCCTTTGCTTCGTATATTTTCTCCACAGCCAAAACATTGTCGTAAAGCGCGCCCAACCCGTAAACCGTCTCCGTGGGGAACGCCACTATCTCTCCACTTTGCAACAATTCAGCGCCCAAAGCGGCTCCGCTATCTCCCTTTATCACCAATGTCTTCATTTTTCATCCCGCTTATTACTCTTTCGATGCCGGCTAAATCCCTATAAGTTTTTATATCCGTAAATTTGCCGTTCATCAAACGCTTCACTTCTTCCGCCTCGTCAAACCCAAGTTCCATGTAGAGCGCGCCGCCTCGTTTTAAGAAATCCGGGGCGGTTTTTATTATTTCCCTATAAAACGCCAGCCCGTCCTCGCCGCCGTCTAAAGCTAAGGTCGGCTCAAAGTCAAAAACGTCCGGTTCAAGATTTTTTAAGTCCTGAGTCGGTATATAAGGCGGATTTACGGTTATCAAATCGAATTTGCCCGTTATATTCTTAAACAAATCGCTTTCCACAACAACAGCCCTAGGGCTTAGTTTAAACTCCGCCAGATTGTTTTCCGCAACCGTTAGCGCCGATTTTGATATATCCGCCAACATTCCTTTTGCATTGGGAAGTTCCGCCAAAAGCGTTATCCCTATGACCCCGCTCCCCGCGCATAAATCCAAAAAATTAACCTCGGCACCTTTTTCATACGCTTTTAACACAGCTTCCACCAAAGTTTCTGTATCCGGTCTTGGTATAAGCACGCTTTCATTCACATAAAACTTCCGCCCGTAAAACTCTTTCTCGCTCACAAGGTAAGCTATAGGCTCCCGTTTCTTCCGCCTTTCAAGCAGGGCGTCGTATTTTTTTAACACCTCGAACGACAAATGCTCGTCAGAATGGGCGATAAAATACGCCGGAGGCTCCTTTAACAAATACGACAACAGCACCGACGCGTCAATATGCGCCTCCTTTACCCCCGCCTTCCTCAACAGCTTTACCCCAAACTCTATCGCATCTTTTATAAACATATAGTCACCTTCTTTAAGTTAGTTTCTTCTTTCTTTGTCTCTCTCTCTTTTTTGTAAAAAAGAGAGAGAGAAAAAGAAAGAAGCAAAGAAAAAGAGAGAGAGAAAAAACTTTAACAAACTCGAGCTGTTAGTTTTAGACTCAAATTTCAGATTTACGCTAAACCGGTTATTAAAGTTTTTTTCTC